>NZ_JBHUXA010000006.1:0-284009 GCF_042669725.1 Nocardia sp. NPDC057227
GGGCGGGCCCCTTGCCGTTGAAGGGGGGTTTTGCACCCCCTCCGGGGGTGCATCCCCATGACCATCCCGGGTAACGGGGTCAGTCGCGTACTACCTCGACGGGATCGGTCAGGGCAAGGGCGATCGCCGACTGCTGGGCCGCACCCCGTGCCGGGAGCGCTGCCACCGCGGCGCCGGTTTGGTCGTCGAGGTTGCCGACGACGGTGCGGAGCTGGGTGATTCCGGCGGTGAGCTGGGCGACGGCGTCGAGGAGCTGGGCACCGCCCTGTTCGGCCAGGCGGGGGAGGTCCTTGGCCAGTTCGGCGCCCTGGCCGAGCTGGGCACTCGCCTCGCGAAGGCGGGTGACGACGGTGCGCAGGAGGGTGCCGAGGTCGGTGTCGGGGTGCACCGCGCCGCCGACGAGTTCGCCGAGACCGGTGAGCTGGGTTCCGGCCTGGGCGGCGATTCCGCGCAGCCCTTCCAGTTTCGCGATAATCTCGGCCACGGCGGGATCGTCCGCGAAGGGGAGCGCTCGGAGCAGCGGGAGGACCTGGTCGAGCCCGGTGCCTACGGTGCTCGCGGTGTTCTCCACCTGTGCGATGGTGACGCCGGTGGTGTCCAGCGCCCCGGCCAGCTGATCGGCCTGCGCCGCAGCGCCGTCGACCGTCTCGTTGAGCAGCGCGACGGCCGAGGTGAGCGACGCCGCACCGGTTTTCGCGAAGTCCAGGAATCCGAGCAGCTGCTCCGCGCCACCGCTGAACTGCTCGGCGCCGGTCGCCGCCGCGTCCACCCCCGCGTTCAGCAGCTGCGCGGTGAACTGCACCCCGGTCATCCGGCTGCGCGCGGTGGCGGTGGCGGCCAGCGCCGCGTCCACCCCGGCCGCGCCGATCCGGTGCGTCACCAGATCGACCGCCCCGTCCACGAATCCGGCGTCGGCGTCCGGGTGCGCGCGCACGTTCAGCGTGGCCCGGTGCGGTCGATCGGTGGCCAGCGTGCCCATGGCGTCGGTCAGATCGGCGGGCAAGGTGACCACCGCGGCGAACTCGCCCGCGTCCGCCTCGCCGGGAGCGAGCGCGGTCCAGCTGTAGCCGCCGCCGTCCCGCCCGAGCTGCTGCGCGATCTTCGCCCCGGTCGGCCCGGTATCGGCGTTCACCAGCGCGATCCCGGTCGGCGCGGAATCCGTTCCGCCGCAGGCGACGGCGGCGCCCGCCAGCAGGACACCGGTGAGCAGCAGGGGGAGGTGGGAGAGCTTCACGGACCCCGACCGTAGCCACGAAATCTGACGGCACCGCGGGGAAACTCTGAGAGTTCAGTGAGGTTCGCGCGGTGGCAGATCCAGCACCAGCCGCACCCCGCCCAGCGCGCCGTCGTCGAAATACGCGCGCCCGCGGTGCAACCGGGCCTGCTGCGCCACCAGCGCCAGCCCCAGCCCCGACCCGCCCTTGCCCGCCGCGCTGCCCCGGAAGAAGCGGGCGAACACCCGCCCGCGCTCCGCCTCCGGCAGCCCGCTGCCGTTGTCGTCGACGGTCAGCACGATGTGCCCGTCCGCCCGCCGGTGCGCGGACACCAGTGCCTCGGTGGCTCCGCCGTGCCGCACCGAGTTGGCCAGCGCGTTGTCCACCGCCAGCCGGAGTCCGGCGGGCAGCCCGGTGGTGACCAGCTCGGCATCGGTCTCGATCCGCACCGTGAGCCCGGGGAAGTGCCGCATGGCGTCGTGCGCGGCCTGGTCGCAGAGCTCGGCGACATCGGTTGCCACGTGGTCGCGGTCCTGCACCAGGTCGCCGGTGGCCAGCCGCTCCAGCGCGGCCAGCGTGGTCTCCACCCTGGTCTGACCGCGCTGCAGGTCGGTCAGGATCTCCGCGCGCTGCGCCTCGTCCAGGTCGAGGGTGCGCAGCACCTCCAGGTCGGTGCGCATGGCGGTGAGCGGGGTGCGCAGCTCGTGCGCGGCGACGGCGGCGAAATCGCGCGCCGTCTCCAGCGCGGCGGCGGTCTCGGCCTGGGCGCGGTCCACCCGCTCCAGCATGGTGTTCACCGCCTCGGCCAGCTTCTCCGCCTCGTGCACCCCGTCCGCGGCCACCGGGTGCGCGGCATCCGGGTCCGGGAAGGCGCTGCGGGCGCTGACCTGCCGGGTGAGCCGGGTGATCGGCCGCACCGCCGCCCCGGCGAGCAGCCAGCCGAGCGCCGCCGCCGCCGCGATGGCCAGCAGTGCGCCGCCGAGTACCCAACGCTGTTGCTGCGCGGTCAGCTCGGCGGCGTCGGCGGCCGGGATGCCGATCGCGACCACCCGGCCGCTCGGCTGATTCGCGGAGGTGGTCAGCACCCGGTAGGGCACCCCGCCGACCTCCTCGGTGCCCGAGCCGAGCGGTAGCTCCGGCAGTTGCGGCGGGCTGGCCGCGGTGACGCTGCCGCCGTCCCGCACGGTCACCGCGAGATCGGCGCCGAGCCCGATCAGCCCGAGGAAGTTCACCGCGACCACCGGCTCGATCAGGATGATCCGGGAGGCGATGCCGAGCTGCTGATCGATCTGCTGCAGGTTGTTGCGCTCGATGGCGCGCAGGCTGATCAGGCTGATCAGGGTCACCACCACGATCGCGCCCGCGGCGGCCGAGCCAGCCACCCGGGTGCGCAGGGAGAAGGAGCGGCTCACCGGGGCGGGCGCAGCACGAAGCCGACGCCGCGGATGGTGTGCAGCAGCCGCGGCGTGCCGTCGGCCTCCAATTTGCGCCGCAGGTAGCCGACGAAGACGTCGACCACGTTGGTGTCGGCCACGAAGTCGTAGCCCCACACCAGCTCCAGCAGCCGCTCCCGGCTCAGCACGACGCCGGTGTTCCTGGCCAGGGTGGAGAGCAGTTCGAACTCGCGCTTGGTCAGCTCGACCTCGTCGCCGTGCAGCAGCGCGCGGTACCCCGCGACATCCACCTCCAGCGGGCCGATCGTGATCGCGCCAGGCGCGGAGGGGACGACCGGATCGGTGCGGCGGCGCAGCAGCGCGCGGATCCTGGCCACCAGCTCGGCCAGCACGAACGGCTTGACCAGGTAGTCGTCGGCGCCGGACTCCAGGCCCGAGATCCGGTCGTCCACCGAGGCGCGGGCGCTCAGCACGCAGATCGGCACCTCGTTGCCCATCGCCCGCAGCGCCGTCACCACCCCGGCGCCGTCCAGCACCGGCATGTTCATGTCCAGCACGATGGCGTCCGGGGTGTGCTCGCTCACGCTGCGCAGCGCGACCGCGCCGTCCCGTGCCACCAGGACCTGGAAGCCGGAAAGCCGTAGGCCGCGCTCCACCGAGGCGAGTACATCTTCGTCGTCGTCCACCACGAGCACGGTCGGGGAGGTCATAGGGTCCATTCTCCATGGACAGCAGAACGGCCGGGTCCCTCGGACCCGGCCGTCGCTGTGTGTCAGTACTGCTTGCAGGTGTCGGCTACGCGCTGGAGGACGCCCGCGAGCTGCTGGGTGCGGGGGTCGTTCTGGGCCTGCTGGGCCGCTTCCGGGTTCTCCTGGATGGCGCGCTGGAGCTCGGCGCGGCGCTGCTCGACGGGGACGTCGAAGCGCTCGGCGAGCTCGGCCTTCTGGGTGGGGTAGGAGTCGATCAGGGCGGCGAGTTCCGGGGCCTGGTCGTGCAGCGCGGCGTCCACCTGGGCGAAGCTGCAGTCGGAGCGCAGCAGCGGCTCGGCCAGCTGATCCAGCGGGGCCGCCGAGGCGGCGCCCGACGAGAACAGGATCCCGACCGCGGCGATGCCGCTCGCGGCCAGGGTGGCGACGATGGGGCGACTGCGGAATGACGTCATGTGTAGCTCCAGATCATCGGGGGTGCGCCGCCCTCGCGAGCGGCGATCACCCGAAGGGTATTGCCGTGAACTGGCATGCCCCTGAAGCGTCTCTGAGGAAACTGTGAGGACGAAAAGTCGCGAGATCGTAAAGCAGCTAGCCGCCCGCGGGCCGGGTGAGCCGCACCCGGTCCTCGAACGCGGTGAGCACCGCCGGGTCCTCGATGGTGGCCGGCATCTCCACCTCCTCGCCCGCGGTGATCTGCCGGATCGTGCGCCGCAGGATCTTCCCGGACCTGGTCTTGGGCAGCGCCGTCACCACCACCACGTCGTGCAGCGCGGCGATGGCCCCGATCTGCTCGCGCACCCGCGCGATCAGCTCGGCCTTCAACTCCTCCGGCGCCACCTCGACCCCGGCTTTCAGCACCACGTAGGCCAGCGGCCGGTGCCCCTTGAGCTCGTCCGGCACTCCGACCACCGCGCACTCCGCGACCGCCGCGTGCCCGGCCACCGCGGCCTCGATGCTGCCCGCGGAGAGCCGGTGCCCGGCCATGTTGATGACGTCGTCGCTGCGGCCGAGCACGAACAGGTAGCCGTCCTCGTCGAAGTAGCCCGAGTCGCCGGTCAGGTAGTGGCCGGGGAAGGCGGCGGTGTAGCTGCGGTCGAAGCGCTCGTCGTCGTTCCAGAGCCCGGTCAGCGTGCCGGGGGGAAGCGGGAGCCCGATGACGATATTGCCCTCGGTGCCCGCGGCGACCGGGTTGCCCTCGGCGTCGAGCACCCGGATCCGGAAGCCGGGCACCGGGACGCTGGCCGATCCAGGTTTGATCGGCAGCTGCTGCAGCCCGAGCGGGTTGGCGCAGATCGGCCACCCGGTCTCGGTCTGCCACCAGTGGTCGACCACCGGGCACTCCGGATGCTCGGCGAGCAGCACGTCGGCAGCCCACTCGTAGGTGGCCGGGTCGAGCCGCTCCCCGGCGCAGAAGAGCGCGCGCAGCCCGGAGAGGTCGGCCCGGTGCGCCAGCGCGGCCTCCGGGTCGGCGCGGCGGATGGCGCGCAGCGCGGTCGGCGCGGTGAAGAGCACCCGCACGTTCTGCTCCTGCGCGATCCGCCAGAACACCCCGGCGTCCGGCGTGCCGACCGGCTTGCCCTCGTACATCAGCGTGGTCGCGCCGACCAGCAGCGGGGCATAGACGATATAGGAGTGGCCGACGACCCAGCCCACATCCGAGGCCGCCCACATGACCTGCCCCGGACCGACGTCATAGATATTGCGCATGGACCAGGTGAGCGCGACGGCGTGCCCGCCGTTGTCCCGCACCACGCCCTTCGGCTTGCCGGTGGTGCCCGAGGTGTAGAGGACATAGAGCGGATCGCTCGCCGCGACCGGCACCGGATCGGCGGCGGGCGCGTCGCGCACCGACTCCGCCCAGTCCAGCCAGCGCCCGCCCGACTCGGCGAAATCCCGGGCCTGCCCCCACTGCGGCCGCTGCTTGACGATCACGGTGGCCTTCGACCCGGCCAGCTCCAGCGCCCGCTCGACGATCGGCAGGTAGTCGATGTTGCGGCTCGGCTCCAGTCCGCCGGAGGCGGTGAGGATCAGCACCGGCTCGGCGTCGGAGATCCGGGCCGCCAGCTCCGGCGCCGCGAAGCCGCCGAACACCACCGAGTGCACCGCGCCGATCCGGGCGCAGGCGAGCATGGCGACCACGGCCTCCGGGATCATCGGCAGATAGATCACGACACGATCGCCCGCCCGCACGCCGAGCCCGGCCATGGCGCCCGCGAAGCGCGCCACCCGGTCGAGCAGCTCGGTGAAGGTGAGCGTGCTGGTGACCAGCTCGCCGGGCTTGGTCATCGAGGAGACGTGGATCAAGGCGGGTAGATCGCCGCGGCCGGCCGCGATGTGCCGGTCGAGAGCGTTGACCGAGGTGTTCATCGTGGCGTCCGGGAACCACTCGGCCACCGGCCGGTGCGCGGGCTCGACGATCTTGCCGGGCGGGACCACCCACTCGACGTGCTCGGCGGCCGCCGCCCAGAACTCCGCGGGATCCACCAGGCTGGTCTGGTAGACCGGCCGATATTCGTGTTCGGTGCTCACCGGTGCTCCCTCGTTCGCCAGTCCTGCGATGTCTACTCGGTGACCTTCCGCTCGGCTGCACCCGCCTCGATAGATCAGCACGATTGTGGCAGACTTCACGCGACGCCCGGACGGGTGCCGCGACCTCCGGTTTTGCCAGAAACAGGCGATACCGAGCCGGTACCTGTAGACGGCGTCACCCGAGACGTTATTGATCCGTTAGAATCCGATGTCACTTGTTTGGGCCGTCGCAGACGCAAATTCTCGGCCAGCCGCACCTCTGGGCCAGCTCCACTTGTCGAGCCAAGCACGCGATTGTGGAAGTTCGCTGATGGTGCGTGGCGGAGGCCAGTTTGGAAAGTGAGTGGGAGATGCGTGACGCCGCTAGGTCCGGCAAGAAGCGCTGGGCGCTCGGCAACTGGGACCTGCGCTGGAAGGTCACGGCCGTGCTCGCCGTGCCGCTCGCGGTCGCGGTCGGCCTCGGCGTTTCGAGGATCACCTCGGAGTTCACGGAGGCCAACCGGCTCGCCCAGGTGGCCGAGAACGTCACCGCGATCCCGGCCGTCACCGGCCTGAGCGCGAACGTCGCGACCGTCGTCGGTTCCCAGATGGTGTCGCTGATGCCCGGCTCGTCGGTGGTCACCGACCAGAACCTGACCGACCTGGACAAGGCGATCGGCGAGGCCGAGGGCGCCGCGGGCCGCCTGGACGGCGTCGGCGGTGCCCGCGCGGCGCTGGACAGCATGATCAACGACGCCAAGGCCGTGCAGACCCAGGGCAAGTCCCCGACGCTGCAGTACTCGGACGGCCTCGGCGTCATCGACCGGGTCCGCAACAACAGCATCCGGATCGTGGAATCGGCCGTCGGCCAGGTCAGCGACCCCGGGGTGGACCAGGCCAAGCTGCGGCTCGTCGACTCGCTGAACACCCGCGCCACCCTGGTCTCCGAGCTGGCCGGCTTCGCCGAGGTGCTGCGCGACCGGGACGCGGGCGTGCAGTCCTTCCTCACCGGCGCCGCCGCCGAGCGGCAGCTGCTGAACGTGCTCGCCAACCGCTTCCCCGCGGGCGACACCTCCATCGCCGACCTGCGCGCGGGCATCGACACCCGCACCGAGCTGCTCACCGGCCCCGCCGCGACCGCGGGCCAGCTGCCCATCGGCGAGCTCAAGAACTCACTCACCGGCAGCCTCGACGTCTACGAGCGGGTGGTCGCGCGGGCGACCCGCGACATCGACACCGCGATGAACTCGCTGGCCTCGACGGCCAACCGGGACGCCTTCACCTACACCGGCGTCGTGATCGCGACCATTCTCGCCGCGCTGCTGCTCGCCGTCTTCGTCGCGCGCTCGATGATCGTGCCGCTGCACCGGCTGCGGCTGGCCGCGCTACGGGTCGCCGAGAGCGACCTGCCGCACGAGGTCGCCCAGCTGCGCACCGGCGCCGCCCCCGAGGACGTGCCGCTGGAGCCGATGCCGATCCGCAGCTCCGAGGAGATCGGCCAGCTGGCCCGCGCGGTCGACGACATCCACGGCCAGGCGCTGCGCCTCGCGAGCGACCAGGCGCAGATGCGCTCCCAGGTCAACGACATGTTCGAGACCCTGGCGCGGCGCTCCAAGTCGCTCGTCGACCATCAGCTCAGCCTGATCGAGGCGATGGAGTACGACGAGAAGGACCCGCGGCTGCTGGAGAACCTCTTCCGGCTCGACCACCTCGCCGCCCGCATGCGCCGCAACGGCGACAACCTGCTCATCCTGGCGGGCACCAAGCAGCGCAGGGCCAAGTCGGCCCCGGTCGAGATCGCCGACGTGCTGCGCGCCGCCATCTCCGAGGTGGAGGACTACGAGCGGGTCAAGCTCGGCGCCACCCCGCGCGGCTCGCTCAAGGAGCCCGCCGCCTCCGACCTGGCCCACCTCTTCGCCGAGCTGCTCGACAACGCGCTGCGCGCCTCGCCGCCGGAGACCGACGTCAAGTTCACCTTCGCGCAGGCGCACGACCAGGGGCTGCTGATCGAGGTCGCGGACCGCGGCATCGGCATGCCGCCGCCGGAGATGGCCGAGATCAACCGCAGGCTGGAGAAGACCGCCGAGCCGGGGCCGGACACCGCACGGCACATGGGCCTCTTCGTGGTCGGCAGGCTGGCCGAGCGGCACGGGCTCACCGTGCGGCTGCGCCCCACCTTCGACACCGCGCGCGACCCCGGCGTGACCGTGACCGTGCACGTCCCGGTCGGGCTGATCGTCTCCGGCCAGGCCGGTGTGCCCAAGGCCGCGCCCGCCGTGCCGTCGCCCGGCCAGCCGCAGCGCCCGCAGCCTGCCGCCCCGGCGGCGCCTGCCCCCGCGGCGCCGATGCAGACCCGTTCCATCCAGCGGACAACGGGAGGAAACGTCATGGTGACCGTTGACCCCGGGGTCAGCGGACCGATCTCCGCAGGCGCGGGTGGCGGCACCGGCGCACCGCCCGCCGCGGCGGGTGCGGGCGGCGGGCTGCCGCAGCGCCAGCCGGGCAATGCCATGGCCTCCGCGAGCGGACAGCCGGGCGGGGCGAGCCTGCGCTCCTCCTCCGAGGCCGCACAGGCCGCGCAGGCCGCCCAGGCGGCGGGGTCGGGGAACACCCCGCAGCTGGGCAAGCTGGCGGCGGCGAACCTGCCGAAGCGCACGGTCGGCGGGGCGGTGCCGCCGCGTCAGCCGGGTACTCCGCAGCCTGCGCCGGGCGGTACGCCGCCGCGCGCGCCCGGACAGAACGGAACCGGCGGGCTGCCGCAGCGGCAGCCGGGCGCGAACGGTGCGCCCGCGACCGCGGGTGGCGGGCTGCCGCAGCGGCAGCCGGGGGTCAACGGTGCTCCCGCCGGGGAGCGGCCCGGTGATTCGGCGCCGCCCTCCGGGCCGGTGAATCTGGCGGGTGCGCCCGCCGAGCCGCGGACCGAACGTCCCGGTGGGCTGCCGCAGCGGCAGCCTGGTGCCTCGGGCGCTCCGCGGCCTGCGCCGGGGATCTCGCATCCGGGCACCGGATCCATTCCGCAGCGCCGTCCCGGCGCCGAGCCGCCGCGCGAGCCCGCCTCCGGGCTGCCGCCGCGGGAGCCGCGGGAGTCGCCGCTGCCCGCGCGCGAGGTGCCGCTGGCGTCGCGGGAGACCGGGTTGCCGCAGCGGCAGCCGGGTGCCGATCGCGGTGCGCCGCCGCAGCGGGACGGGCTCGCCGGGCGCGAGACCGGGCTTCCGCAGCGCGGTGAGCCGGGGTCCCGCGAGGGTGGTCTTCCGCAGCGTGGTGCGCCCGGTCTGCCCCAGCGGGGCGAGAGCGGGGTGCCTGGCCGTGAGGGTGGGCTGCCGCAGCGGGACGGGCTCGTCGGCCGGGACACCGGCCTTCCGCAGCGTGAGTCGGGTCTCCCGCAGCGCGGGGAGAACGGTCCGCCGTCCCGCGACGGCGGACTCCCGCAGCGCGGCGAGAACGGTCTCCCGCAGCGCGACGGCGGTCTTCCGCAGCGCGGGGAGAGCGGTCTGCCGTCCCGCGACGGCGGGTTGCCGCAGCGGGGTGAGAGCGGGTTGCCGCAGCGCGACGGCGGACTCCCGCAGCGCGACGGCGGACTCCCGCAGCGCGACGGCGGACTCCCGCAGCGCGACGGTGGTCTGCCGCAGCGCGGTGAGAGCGGGTTGCCGCAGCGCGGTGAGAACGGTCTCCCGCAGCGCGGGGAGAATGGCCTGCCGCAGCGCGGCGAGAACGGCTTGCCGCAGCGCGATGGCGGACTCCCGCAGCGGGGTGACAACAGCCTCTCGCAGCGCGGCGATGGCGGTCCCCCGCAGCGCGACGGTGGCCTGCCCCAGCGTGGCGACAATGGTCTCCCACAGCGGGACGGTGGTCTGCCGCAGCGCGGCGATGGCGGTCTTCCCCAGCGCGACGGTGGTCTCCCGCAGCGGGGCGAGAACGGTCTCCCGCAGCGCGATGGTGGTCTTCCCCAGCGGGGCGAGAACGGTCTCCCGCAGCGGGACGGCGGTCTTCCACAGCGGGGCGACAACAGCCTTTCGCAGCGGGGCGAGGCGGGACACCCGCAGCGCGGGGAGAACGGCCTGCCCGGCCTGCCCCAGCGGGGCGAGAACGGCCTGCCGACCCGGCAGCCGGGCGCGCAGACCCCGCCCGGCCTCCCGCGCCGCAATCCCGGCGCCATGGTGGCCCCGCACGAGCCCCCGCCGCCGAGCGTCGCACTCCCGCGCCGCGCCCCGGCCGGTCCCGCCTCCGGCGCCCAGCCGGAGGTCGGTGCGGAGACCGGGCGGCACAGCAGGGCCAACCCACAGCGCACCGCCTCGTTCTTCCAGAGCAGGCTGCAGCCCGCCCCCGAGGGCGGCGTCGCGGCGGGCGGTTCGCCGATCTTCGCCGAGATGATGTCGGCGTGGCTCTCCGATCCCGACCCGGACCGGTCCGAGGTCGCCGCCGCGTTCGAGTCGCCCGGCGACGAGGGCTGGCTCGCTGCCCGCAGGGCCAGCGAGGCCCAGGCCGAGAACCGCACCGCCGCGGGGCTGCCGCAACGCAATCCGGGTGTCCGGCTCGTTCCCGGCGCCGTGAGCGGCCAGGCGAACCGGACCCCGCCGCGCGACCCCGAAACGATCAGGTCCAGCTTGAGTCGTCACCAGCAGGGCGTCCGGGATGGCCGCGCCATGAGAGCAATGAACCTAACCGGAGATAAAGGAGACCTATGAACCCCGATCTAGGTGGTACGAACCGTCAGCTCGATTGGCTGGTTTCGAACTTCGCCAACGAGGTTCCCGGCGTGGCCCACGCAGTCCTGGTCTCCGCTGACGGCCTACTCATGGCCGCGAGTGCGCAACTGCCCGTCGACCGGGCAGAACAGCTCTCCGCGGTCACCGCAGGCCTGGCCAGTCTCTCGGTCGGTGTGTCGAATCTGTTCGAAGGCGGTACGGTACTGCAATCCGTCGTCGAGATGGAGCATGGCTACCTCCTGCTGATGGCCGTGGGCGATGGGTCGTACCTCGCGGTACTGACCAATACGTCCTGCGATATCGGCCAGGTCGGATACGAAATGGCCTTGTTGGTGGAGCGTGTGGGCCAGACGGTGCAGGCCACCCCACGCGTCACGATGGGTTCCTGATGGTGGGATGGACATAGACGATCACCGCATGGGAGGCGCCGAGCCCAGTCTCGTTCGCCCGTACTCGCTGACCGCGGGCCGTACGAGGCCTGCGGTCGAGTTGGCGTTGGAGGCGCTCGTCGCTTCTCATCCGGTCGCCCTGGAGCGGCAGTTCGAGCTGTCCAACATCGAAACGTCCATCGTGGAGTTGTGCAGAGAATCGCCGTCCGTCGCCGAGGTAGCGGCGCGGCTCGGGATACCGATCGGCGTGGCCCGGGTCCTCGTGGCAGACCTCATCGAAGCGGGCCATGTCCGCGTCTCGGCGACTTTGAAAGACGATTCCAGCGACGATGAGCGTCGCGAGCTGATCGAAAGGGTTCTCAGTGGACTCCGGCGTATTTGATTCGACGGCGCAGGTCGACACCCGCACCAGCAAGCCGACGTCGGCGAAGATCGTCGTGGCGGGGGGTTTCGGCGTCGGCAAGACCACCATGGTCGGCGCCGTCTCCGAGATCGTCCCGCTCCGTACCGAGGCGCTGGTGACCAATGCCAGCACCGGAATCGACAATCTGACCGGCATCCCGATGAAGTCCACCACCACCGTGGCCATGGACTTCGGCCGGATCAGCCTCGCCGACGACCTGGTCCTCTACCTGTTCGGCACGCCGGGGCAGTACCGCTTCTGGTTCATGTGGGACGACCTGATCCGCGGCGCCATCGGCGCCGTGGTCCTGGTCGACACCCGCAGGCTGGAGGACAGCTTCGCCGCGGTCGACTACTTCGAGGCGCGCAACCTGCCGTTCCTGGTGGCGCTGAACGAGTTCGACGACTCGCCGCGGTACCCGCTGGAGGACATCCGGCAGGCGCTCGCGGTCCCCGCCGACGTGCCGATCATGTCGATCGACGCGCGGCGGCGGGAACCGGCCAAGCAGGCGCTGGTCTCGCTCACCGAGTACGCGCTGCGCAAGGTGATGCAGGGCTACTGAGCGCAGCCGCGTGGGCACGTCCGCACGAGAACTCATCGATCGGCTGCTCGACCCGGGTACCTTCGCGAGCTGGGACCGGCCACCCGTGCCGGTGGCCGAATCGCGTTCGTACCGAACGGAACTGGCGAAGGCCGCCGCGGCAGCGGGCACCGACGAGTCGGTGCTCACCGGTGAAGGGCTGCTGCGGGGCCGCCGGGTCGCGGTGATCGCGTGCGAGTTCGGCTTCCTGGCCGGCTCGATCGGGGTCGCCGCGGCCGAGCGGATCACGGCGGCGATCGAGCGCGCCACCGCACTCGGGCTGCCCCTCGTCGCCTCGCCGACCTCGGGCGGCACCCGCATGCAGGAGGGCACCGTCGCCTTCGTGCAGATGGTGAAGATCGCCGGGGCGGTGGCCGCGCATAAAGCCGCCGGTCACCCGTACCTGGTCTACCTGCGCAACCCGACCATGGGCGGGGTCTTCGCGTCCTGGGGCTCGCTGGGGCACATGACCTTCGCCGAGCCGGGCGCGCTGATCGGCTTCCTCGGGCCGCGGGTCTACGAGGCGCTGTACGGCGAGCCGTTCCCGGACGGGGTGCAGACGGCGGAGAACCTGTACCGCCGCGGCGTGATCGACGGGGTCGTCGGGCTCACGGTCTTCCGGCGGATCGCCTACCGCGCGCTGAGCGTGCTCAGCGGGGTCGTGGTCCCGGACCGCGGCACCGGCGCAGCCGACCGGTTCGTCCCCGTGCTCGGCGCGGCCGAAAGTGCCGCTCCGGCCTGGGAATCCGTCCTGATCTCGCGCAAACCGGACCGGCCCGGGCTGCGCGACCTGCTGCGCCACGTCACGCACCGGGTGCCGCTGAGCGGCACCGGGCAGGGTGAGCACGACCGCACCGTCGTGCACGCGCTCGCCCGCTTCCGCGGACGCCCGTGCATCGTCTTCGGCCACGACCGGGCGAGTTACCGCCTCGAGCAGGCCGCGCTCCGCGACCCCGGCGCCAGTGCCGCGCTCCGTGACGTGGATGCCGAGGCTGCGCTCCGCGACTCCGAAGGCCCGGTTCCGATGCACGAGGCGATGGGACCGGCGGCGCTCCGCGAGGCCCGCCGCAGCATGGCGCTCGCGCGCGAACTGAATCTCCCGCTGGTGCTGGTCATCGACACCGCGGGGGCGGCGCTCTCGAAGGAGGCCGAGGAACGGGGCCTCGCCCCGGAGATCGCCCGCTGCATCGCCGACCTCGTCACCCTGCCGACCCCGACCCTCTCGGTGCTGCTCGGCCAGGGCGCGGGCGGCGGCGCGCTGGCCCTGCTCCCCGCCGACCGGGTGCTCGCCGCCACGCACGCCTGGCTCGCCCCGCTGCCGCCGGAGGGGGCGAGCGCGATCGTGCACCGGGACACCGGGCACGCACCCGAACTGGCCGCCGCGCAGCGCATCGGCGCCGCCGACCTGCTCGCCGACGGCGTGGTCGACCGGATCGTGCCCGAGCTGCCCGACGCCGCCGCCGAGCCGGTGGCCTTCGCCCGCCGGACCGTCGCGGTGATCGCGGACGAGCTGGCCGGGCTCGCCGCCGGGCCGGGCGGCGACCGCGCGCCCGCCAGGTATCGCCGCTACCGGGCGTTCGGACTGCCGGACTAGGTGGGCCAACACACCGAAACCGTCGTTGACGCCGCTCCCAACCTTTCCTACGGTCGGTTGTGTGACTTTCCGAAGCGATAAGAGCGCCGTACCGACGATCGTCCTGCCCGACGGGAACGTGATCCCGCAACTCGGCTTCGGAGTGTTCCAGGTGCCTGCCGACGAGGCGGCGAGCGTCGTCACCAAGGCGCTCGAGGTGGGCTACCGCAGCATCGATACCGCCGCCATCTACGGCAACGAGGAGGGCACCGGCCGGGCCATCCGCGAGTCCGGGCTGCCCCGCGACGAGGTCTACGTGACCACCAAGCTCTGGAATGCCGAGCAGGGGTACGACTCCACGCTGCGCGCCTTCGACGAGAGCCTGAAGCTGCTCGGCCTCGACTACCTCGACCTCTACCTGGTGCACTGGCCGGTGCCGAAGGCCGACCGCTACGTCGACACCTTCAAGGCCTTCCAGGCGCTCAAGGCCGACGGCCGGGTCCGCTCGATCGGCGTCTCCAACTTCACCCCCGCCCACCTGGAGCGGATCATCGCCGAGACCGGCGAGATCCCCGCCGTCAACCAGGTCGAGCTGCACCCGCGCTTCATCCAGGCGCCGCTGCGCTCGTTCCACCAGTCGCACGCCATCGCCACCGAGGCGTGGAGCCCGCTCGGCCAGGGGCAGGTGCTGGACGACCCGGTGATCGCCTCGATCGCGAAGCAGGTCGAGCGCACCCCGGCCCAGGTCGTCATCCGCTGGCACCTGCAACTCGGCAATATCGTGATCCCCAAGTCGGTGACGCCGGAGCGCATCGAGTCCAACTTCGACGTCTTCGGCTTCGAGCTCACCGACGAGCAGGTCGAGGCGATCAGTGGTCTGAACGCCGACGCCCGCATCGGCGGCGACCCCGAAACCCTCACCGCCGGCCTGGACTGACCCCACCCAGCCCACCCGGGGCGAGTCTTACGAGCCCCGTTCGCCGCCCGTCTCGCTGATCGGTGCTCGAAAGCGCACGCGCCGCAGGCGCGAGTCTCGAGCGCCGATCAGCGAGACTCCCCGGGGCGGCGAACACGCCCGCCGGAGGCGGGCCGAAGAAACTCCGTGAGTTCGGCGGCGGCGGCTCGGCCCGCCCGGTTCGCGCCGACCGTGCTCGCCGACGGCCCGTAGCCGATCAGGTGGATGCGCGGGTCGGCGGCGACCCGGGTGGCCAGCCGGCCGTCCATGGTGATGCCGCCGCCCGGCCCGCGCAGCCGCAGCGGGGCGAGGTGGTCGAGGGCGCTGCGGAAGCCGGTGGCCCAGAGCAGCACGTCGGCGTGCTCGGCGCGGCCGTCGGCCCAGCGCACGCCGTCCGGCTCGATGGCGCTGAACATGGGGTTCCAGTCGAGCACGCCGCGGGCGCGGGCGGCGCGCAGCCGGGCGTCCAGCGGCAGGCCGGTCACCGAGACGACGGAGCCGGGCGGCAGGCCGCGGCGCACCCGGTCCTCGACCCTGGCGACGGCGGCCCGGCCGTCCTCGGCGGTGAACGGGGTCTCCCGGAAGCGCGGCGCGGTGCGGGAGACCCAGGTGGTCGTGGTGACCGTCGAGATCTCGTCCAGCAGCTGCACCGCGGAGATGCCCGCGCCGACCACGACCACGTGCTGCCCGGCGAACTCGTCGGGCGTGCGGTAGTCGTGCGTGTGCAGCTGCCTGCCGCGGAAGGTCGCGGCGCCGGGGTAGTGCGGGATGAACGGGTGCTCCCAGGTGCCGGTGGCGTTCATCAGCCCGCGCACCCGCAGCGTGCCGGCGGTGTCGGTCTCCACGGCCAGTTCGGGCGCGCGGTCGCAGACCACCGAGACCGTGACCGGGCGGTGCACCCGCAGGTCGAAGCGCTGCTCGTAGCGCTCGTAGTAGCGGGGCACGGCGGTGGCGGCGGCGACGCTGTCGGAGCCGGGCGGTAGGGTCTCGGCGAACTCCATGCCCGGCAGGTCGTGCACCCGGTTCACGGTGCTCAGCGTGAGCGTCGGCCAGCGGAACTGCCAGGCGCCGCCGGGTCCGGGCGCGTGGTCGACGACGAGGAAGTCGTGCTCCGGGCGCAGGCCGCGGCGGCGCAGGTGGTACGCCGCGGAGAGCCCGGCCTGGCCGGCGCCGAGCACCAGGATGTCGTAGTCGGTCGGCACGGCAGCGATGCTATCCGCCGACGCGGCGTGATCCGGCTCGCGTGCCGGGGTGGCCGGTGATTGCTGTGGCAGAGTTGGAACAGCAGAGAGTGGTCGGTATTCAGCCGGGGAGGACGCATGCTCGGAGTCAGCCGCGACGGTGACGTCGTCGGTATCGAACTACAGCGCGAGGATCGCCGGAACGCGCTCAACACCGAACTGGTGATCGCGCTGCGCGAGGCGGTGCTCGCCGCGGTCGCCGACGACGCGCGCGCCATCGTCATCTCCGGGCGCGGCAAGGTCTTCAGCGCGGGCGCCGACCTCTCCGGCATCTACTCGGAGAACTTCCTGGACGAGCTGCTGGCGATGCTGCACACCATCGAGGCCGCGCCGGTGCCGGTGATCAGCGCCATCCACGGCGCCGCGTACGGCGCCGCGGTGCAGCTGGCGGTCGCCTCCGACCTGCGGGTGGTCGACCCGGAGGCCTACATCGCGATCCCGGCGGCCAGGCTCGGCGTCAGCGTCGACCGGTGGACCGCGCACCGGCTGGCCTCGCTGATCGGTGGCGGCCCTGCCCGCACCGTGCTGCTCGGCGCCGAGCAGATCTCCGCCGCCGACGCCTACACCTTCGGCTTCGCCAACAAGATCGGCACCGTCGCCGACGCGCACACCTGGGCGAAGTCCATCGCCGCGCTCGCGCCGCTCTCGCTCCGGCACCTCAAGCTGGTGCTCAACGACGACGGGACGCGGCAGCCGGAGAGCGCGCAGCAGCGCGCCGCGCTCGCCGCCGCGTGGAGCAGCGAGGACGCCGCCGAGGCCAGACTGGCGCGCGAGCAGAAGCGCGCCCCGAGATTCGAGGGACGCTGATGAAGATCCGTACCGCCGCCGCCCTCGGGGCCGCCGCCGCCGGGCTGACCTGGCTGGCAAGGGCCGCCTGGGGGCTGCCGTCGGCGCTCGGCGCCGGGGCCACCGCCATCCAGCCCATCGCCACCGGCGCGATCGGCTACCGCGACCGCCGCTTCCACAACACCGAGCCGAGCTCGGCCATCGACCCGCAGGACGGCGGCTCGCTGCTGGTCTCGGCGTTCTCCAGCCGGGCGGCCGGGCGGCCGCGCGGCCGGGTTCCGCTGGTCGAGCCGGAGCTGCCGCGCGACGCCGCCGAGCTCGCCGTCACCTGGTTCGGCCACGCGACCGCGCTGGTCGAGGTGGACGGCTACCGGGTCCTCGCCGACCCGGTGTGGAGCAACCGGGTGTCGCCGTCCGAGCTGGTCGGCCCGGCCCGGCTGCATCCGGTGCCCGGCGCGCTGGACGCGCTGCCCGCGCTGGACGCGGTGATCATCTCGCACGATCACTACGACCACCTGGACAAGGCGACCGTGCTCGGCCTGGTCCGCACCCAGGTCGCGCCGTTCGTCGTCCCGCTCGGGATCGGCGCGCACCTGCGGCGCTGGGGCGTGCCGGAGCACCGGATCGTCGAGCTGGACTGGGGTGGCTCGGTCACGCTGCCCGGCGCGGCCGACGGCCTCACCCTGACCTGCACCGAGGCCAGGCACTTCTCCGGCCGCGGGCTGGTGCGCAACACCACGCTGTGGGCGTCCTGGTCGATCGTCGGGCCGTCCCGCCGGGTCTACTTCGGCGGCGACACCGGCTACACCGCGGCCTTCGCGCAGGCGGGCGCGGCCACCGGCCCGTTCGACCTCACCCTGCTCCCGGTCGGCGCCTACGACGTGCGCTGGCGGGACATCCACATGAATCCGGAGGAGGCCGTGCACGCGCACGCCGACCTCAACCGCGGCGACGCCGGGTACGGGCTGCTGGTGCCGATCCACTGGGCCACCTTCAACCTGGCGTTCCACCCGTGGTCCGAGCCGGTTCGCCGGTTGATTGCCGCGGCCGAGCAGGCGGGAACCCCGATCGCGATTCCGCGCCCGGGGCAGCGGCTGGATCTCGCAAGCCCGGCGGTGCTGGATTCATGGTGGGAGAATGTGGATAAATCAGGCATCAGACCGGAGGAGCAGCGATGAGTTTCGCAGACAATCTCAAGGGCCTCGTCAGCAAGGGTAAAGACGCGGCGGCCAAGAACTCCGACAAGATCAACCAGGCCGTCGACAAGGCGGGCGACTTCGTCGATCACAAGACCAAGGGCAAGTACCGCAGCCAGATCGTCAAGGGCAAGGAAGCCGCCAAGAAGGTGGTTCCGCCGCAGCAGCCGCCCGGCGGCCCGCGGCCCTGACCTCCGTCCGAGGTGGTCCGCCGTGAATTCGGTGGCGTCCCGGTCGAGCTGAGCAATCTGGACAAGGTGCTCTATCCGGAGACCGGCACCACCAAGGGCGAGGTCATCGCCTACTACGCGGCCGTGGCGCCGGCGATGCTCCCACACATCGCCGGCCGCCCGGTGACGAGGAAGCGCTGGCCGAACGGCATCGGCAGCCCGTCCTTCTTCGAGAAGAACCTGGCCGCGCACGCCCCCGCGTGGCTGGATCGCCGTACCTTGAAGCACTCGGACCGCTCGGTCACCTACCCGCTGGTCGACTCCGAGGCGGGGCTGGCCTGGCTCGGCCAGCAGGCGTCGCTGGAGGTGCACGTGCCGCAGTGGCGCTTCGACGGCGACGAGCGGGGGCCGGCGACCCGGCTCGTCTTCGACCTGGATCCCGGTCCCGGCGCCGGGCTCGCCGAGTGCGCGCGGGTCGCCTGCCTGGTCCGCGAGCTGATCTCCGACATCGGGCTGCAGAGCTATCCGGTCACCAGCGGCAGCAAGGGGATGCACCTCTACGTACCGCTGGAGCGGCCGGTCGGCTCGGCGGGCGCCTCCACCGTCGCCAAGCAGGTCGCCACCAATCTGGAGCGGCTGCACCCGGAGCTGGTGACCGCCACCATGGCCAAGTCCGCCCGGCCGGGCAAGGTCTTCCTCGACTGGAGCCAGAACAACGCCGCCAAGACGACGATCGCCCCCTATTCGCTGCGCGGCCGCGCCGAGCCGAACGCCGCGGCGCCGCGCTCCTGGGCCGAGATCGAGGACGCGGAGTCGCTGCGGCACCTGCGCTTCGACGAGGTGCTCGCCCGCTACCTCGCCGACGGCGACCTGCTCGACGGCCTGGACGAGATCGGCCCCGACGCGCTGGCCAGGTACCGCTCGATGCGCGACCCGGCGCGCACCCCCGAGCCGGTGCCCGCCGCCCGCCCGGCGCCGGGGCCGGGCAACCGCTACGTGGTGCAGGAGCACCACGCGCGCAGGCTGCACTGGGACGTCCGGCTGGAGCGCGACGGCGTGCTCGTCTCCTGGGCGGTCCCGAAGGGGCCGCCCACCTCGACCGAGCAGAATCGGCTCGCCGTGCACACCGAGGACCACCCGCTGGAGTACTTGACCTTCCACGGCAGCATCCCGAAGGGCGAGTACGGCGGCGGCGAGATGACGATCTGGGACTCCGGCACCTACGAGACCGAGAAGTGGCGCGCCGACGAGGTGATCGTCCGGTTCAGCGGCGAGCGGCTGACCGGCCGCTACGCGCTCATCCGGACCAGGGGCAACCAGTGGCTCATGCACCTCATGCGCGAGCAGCCCGCGGTCGCCGACCTGCCGCGCGGGCTCGCGCCGATGCTCGCCACCCCCGGCGAGGTCGCCGAGATCGACGGCGCCGACTGGCATTTCGAGACCAAGTGGGACGGCTTCCGGATCATCCTGGAGTTCGACGGCGAGCGGATCACGCTGCGCAGCAGGCGCGGGAGCACGGTGAACGACCGCTACCCCGGAATTGCCGCGCTGGCGGGCGATCTCGCCGGGCACCGGCTGGTGCTGGACGGCGAGGCGGTGGTCTTCGACGAGCACGGCATCGCCAATCTCGCGCTCATGCGGGCGGATCCGGCCGCCGCCGTCTTCGTCGCCTTCGACCTGCTCTTCCTGGACGGCACCTCGCTGCTGCGCAAGCGCTGGACCGACCGGCGGCGGGTGCTGGAGGCGCTGGCCGAGACGGTGCCCGGGCTGCGGGTGCCGCCGCTGCTCGACGGCCCCGGCGCCGCGGCCGTCGCGCACAGCCGGGAGCGGGGGTTCGAGGGGGTGCTCGCCAAGCGCGGCGATTCGGTGTATTTGCCCGGAAAGCGCGGGCACGCCTGGGTGAAGCAGCGCAACTGGCGCACCCAGCGGGTCGTGATCGGCGGCTGGCGACGCAGCGAGGCGCGCAGCTTCAAGTCGCTGCTGGTCGGGATCCCGCACGACGGCGGGCTCTACTACGCGGGCCGGGTCGGCACCGGCTTCGCCGAGGACGACCTCGCCGACCTCGCGAAACGGCTGAAGGGGCGGGAGCGCCGCACCCCGCCGTTCGACAATCCGCTCACCGCCGACGAGCGCAGGGAGGCGGTGTGGGTGGAGCCGGAGATCAGCGGGACCGTCCGCTTCATGGAGTGGACCGAGGCGGGCAGGCTCTGGCACCCGGCCTGGCTCGGCGCGGACTGAATCGGGTTGCTCTCGGTACGCTGTCGGGCACGGTTGTCTCGACGCGAGGAGCGCACGATGGATTTCAAGAACCTGGCCGACCGGGCGCTGGATCTGGCCCGGCAGAACTCCGACAAGGTCGACGACGTCATCGACAAGGCCGGTGACCTGGTGGACGATCGGACCGGCGGCAAGTACGCGGGCCAGGTCGATTCGGCGCAGGACGCGGCGAAGAAGGCTGTGCGCAAGGAGAACTGAACGTCCGGAGCCCGGCACCCCGCTCGGGGTGCCGGGCTCCGTCGTGTTCCCGGTACTACTTGGGGGCCCACTGGGTGGTGCCGGGCGGGGCGTTGAGCGTGTTGATGAGTTCGATGCCCGCCATGACCAGCGCCGGGCCGCCCGCGACGAGGGTGCCGATGATGCCGCCGATCGCGGCGCCCGCCGTCACGCTGGCGATCACGCCGGGGCCCGCGATGATGCCGGTCAGCCCGATGAGCGCGCCGATGGCGGTGCCGATGAAGCCGCCGATGGCGGTGGCGAGGCCGAACTGCGTGAGGAACGCGTCCTGAGCGCGCAGATTCTCGACCGGCGAGGCCACCGGGAGCGCCTGCGCGGGCCGGGCCGCCGCCTCGTTCTTCACCGGGGTCAGCTCCAGCACCCGGTCGTCCTCCCGCACGGCGTGCGGCAGCGGGTACTCGGTGGCATTCTCCCGAATCGCCAGCGGCAGCGATACCAGCACCGCACCAGCCGAATCCTTGATCTCGACGGTCTCACCGGTGACGGCGAAGGTGCCGTTGGTTAGGGCGGTGACGACCTTCCCGTCCACCATCTTGACCTCGTACCCGACGTCCGGCGTCGGCGTGTCGGCGTACGCGACGCCCGCCCCGACCGTGACAACGGTGAGCAGCGGCGCGACGACCGCTGCGATTTTGCGCAGAATCATTCCAGGGTCCCATCTCCAGCACGTATGAGTGGCGCGCACAACCGCACGACGGATTCCTATCCCCCCGGAATGCGGAATGGAGCCACGAATCAAGCCTGTGAACAGCTACTCCTGGGCGTAACCGTACCCCGGGTTATGGCTCTCGATCTACCGAATCAGCGGGTATGTTTCGCCCCCCAAGGCAGGGTTTCGTGCCTCGTGGCCGGAGCTCATGGTCGCACGCCGGGTGCCGGTGGCAGGTGGTTTGGACCGTGGTCGGCGTGTCGGCGGATAGTCGGTGAACCGGAGGCACGATATGTTCTACAGAGCTCGTACGGCGACGCCACAGGGGATATCGCGTCGGTCAGCTGGGAGGGGATCATGGTTCGGATCACGGATTTCATGGGGCGGGTAGGGGAGTTGCTGCCGGGGAACGACCGGGCCGGGGAGGCGCTCGGCCGGAGGGTCGGGCAGGTCTTCGACTCCACCGTCGACACCTCGGACGCGCAGCGGGACGCACAGGACGAGGGGAATCGGTCGCGCGATCGGATCTACTCGGAGAACGCGGGGCTGAGCTCCGGGTTCACCGGTGAGTTCGCGCCGCCGGTGCTCGGGCCCGCGGTGATGGAGAACTTCCTCGGGATGTCGCACGAGGAGATCATGGCGTTCGTGCGGTCGATGCGGCCGGGGGAGATGTACGAGAGCGTGCGCTCCTGGCGGCAGCTGGCGGATGACACCGCCGCCGCGGCCGAGGCATTCCGGGCCGCGATCGTCGGCCGGGTGAACGAGGGCTGGACCGGGCTGGCCGCGGAGGCCGCCCAGCTGAAGGTCACGGAGTACGTGAGCGACACCGACCACCTGAAGCAGGCCGCGATGCTGGTGGCGAACAAGGTGGAGGAGGCGTACTCCGGTTTCAACCAGGTGGTGGCGCAGATGCCGCATCCGCCGGAGCAGCCGGGGTCGATCGCGTCGGCGGTCGTCGGGGCCATTCCGGTCGTCGGCTCCAGTGCGAGTACGGCCATGTCGATGGCGTACGAGGGGCGGTCGGAGAACGCGCAGAACCGGGCCCGCGAGGTGATGGACACCGTCTACAAGCCGGTGGCGACGCAGTCGGATACGAATGTGCCGCGGATTCCCGGGCCCGCGGTGCCGGGCGTGCCGGAGCAGCCCGGCGGTGGGGTGCCGGCGGAGACGCCGAGCGGGACCGGGACGCCGTCCACCGGTACTCCGGGCAGCCCGTCGGACACCGGCGATCCGGATCAACGGGACACCGAGGGCACCGATCCCGGCGACGACCCGTCGACCACGGACGATCCCGGTACCACCACCGGCACCGAGGACGAGACCACCTCGACGGACACCGACCGCGATACCGACGACGGCTCGACGGATCAGCCGACCGGCCAGTCGCCGAACTCGACGGTCCCCGCGAGCACGGTGCCGACGAGCACGACCCCGACCTCCACCGACCCGACCCGCACCGGTACACCGTCCAGCCCGTCGACCCCGGGCTCGCCGGGCACGCCGACGGCGACCCCGGCGCCGGGGCGCAGCATTCCCGGCACCGTCGTGCCGGATCAGGCGGCGGCCGCGGCGGCGGCGCGGACGGCGAACCAGGCCGGGAACCGGAGCGGCATGATGGGGATGCCGATGTCCGGCGCCCGCGGCAAGGGCGACGACGACAAGGAGCACCAGGCGCCCGACTACCTGCGCCGGGTGCAGGAGGAGTTGCTGCCGCAGGATCAGAAGACGGTGCCGCCGGTGATCGGGGGCGACTGATGCCGCCGAACGCGTGGCGGCTCAGCGCGCTGGAGTTCCATGTGGCGTGGCGGGCCATGGATCGCGACCGGCTGCCCTTCCCGCTCACGCTGACCAGCACCGCCGCCACCGAATTCGAGTTCGAACAGCAGCGGGCCGCCGCCGCGGGGGCGCTCTACGAGCGGCTGCGGGTGGACGACACCATGTTCCGCGCGCTGCACGCGCTGGTCGAGCCGCTGGTGCGGGTGGAGTTGCTCGGGCACCTGCCGGGGGAGCGGCGGCTGCGGCTGAGCGCGGGGATCGACAACGATCTCGGCGCACTCGCCACGCAGGAGGAGGACGGGTCCGTCGTGCTCGCCCTTCGCCCGCACGCGCACGTGGTGCGGCGGGTGCTCGCGGTGCTGCCGGAGTGCCCGCCGGGGACCGGGCCCGGATTCCGGGCGCACCCGGAGGAGCTGCGGGCGGACGGGAACGGGATGCGCGGCCGTTCGCACGCGCTGACCCCGCGTGATCAGGCGGTCCGCCTGCTGGAGGGGCCGCATCGCTGCTACACCGAGATCCGGGTCGACATCGGGCCCGCGCTGGACGGGTGGCAGGAGGGCGGGGAGGTGCTGCAGGTGGTCGACCGCGACGACGGGCGCTACCTCGTCACCCGGACGCACGTGGTGGAGGCGGTCTCCGGGACGCCGGAGCGGCTGGCCGCCGAGCTCGGGGCGCGGGTCGAGGCGGCGCTGGCGAAGGCCCGGGAGCCGCTGCGCCGCTGAGCGGCGGCGGCGCGCAGGGGTGCGCTCGGCGGCCCTGGGCGCGCACCCGCGCCGCTAGCGATCCGCTCGGCAGCGCGGGTGTCGCCGGCTCCCGGGTCGGCAATGGCGCCGCGCGGGACGGGCGACGTCCCGTCTACAGCGCGAGCGTCACTCCGACCGAGCCCGCGCAGACCGCGATGACGATGGCGATGGCGATGGCATCCGCCCGGCCGGGGGCGCTGGGGTGCGCGGTCAGCATGCCGGTGCCGCCGCGCGCGGTGATCGCCTCGCCGAGCTCGGCGGCGCGGCGGGTGGCGACCGCCATGGCGGCGGTGAGGATGTCGACCAGCGGGTTGTCGTCGCCGCGCGGGAGGACCCGGTTGCGCGGCCGGAGCCTGCGGGCGGCGCGCAGCACCCGGATCTCCTCCAGCAGCAGCGGCAGGCTGCGCAGGGTGAGCGCGACCACGACGGCCCACTCGTCCACCGGCAGCCGCAGGCGGCGCAGCGGCTTGCCGAGTTTGGCCAGCGCGGGCGCGATCTCACCCATCGGGGTGGTCCAGGCGATCAGGAACGACGCCGCGACCAGGACCACGCCGAAGGCGAAGATCTGCAGGTAGCGCAGCACCGCGCTCGCACCGATCGGCAGGTTGATCAGCGCCCCGGCCAGCACCAGGGCCCAGAACCACCACGGCAGCCGGGGCAGCGTGCGCAGCGGCAGCCGGGCGACCACCCCGATCACCACCAGGAACAGCACGAGCGCGCCGAGCACCGGCCAGGACGGCAGCACCATGAGCAGCAGGCTGATCAGGAACGCGGCGATCATCTTGGTCCCGGCCCAGAGCCGGTGCACCGGGCTGTCGCCGGGCACCCGGCGGAACAACACGAGGCTCATCGCTGCCCTCCGTCCAGGCCGAGCGCGGTACCCGGCCGGAATTGCGGCGCGGGCGCGGGCACGGGGTCGTGCGCCGTCTCCGGGATGCGGCCGTGCTCGAGGTGCACGATGCGGTCGCAGACGGTAGCCATGTCGTCCACGTCGTGCGAGATGACGATGAGCGTGTGCCCGCCGTCGCGCAGCCGGGCGAGCAGCTCGACGATGTCGGCGCGGCCCTGCGGGTCCAGCCCGGCGAGCGGCTCGTCCAGCACCACCACCTGCGGCCCGCTCGCCACGATGGCGGCGAGCACCACCCGCTTGGCCTGGCCGCCGCTGAGCTCCTCGATCGAGCGCGCGGCCATGGCCCGGTCCAGCCCGACGGCGTCCAGCGCCCGCCCGACCGCGCCGGAGCCGGTGGCCCGGCCACCCCAGTCCGCGATCTCCTCGCCGACCCGCTGCCGCTGCAGCTGCAGCCGGGAGTGCTGGAAGGCCAGCGCGACCCGCCCGATCTGCTTGCTCACCGCCTTGCCCGCGAGGTCGCAGCGGCCCGCGCTCGGCTCGACCAGCCCGGCCATGATCCAGGCCAGCGTCGACTTGCCCGAGCCGTTGCCGCCGACCACGAGCAGCGCCTCGCCGCGGCGCACGGTCAGGTCGATGCCGTGCAGCGCGGGCGCCTCCCACGGGGTGCCGCGGTTGTAGGTGTGCCGCACGTCGCGCAGCTCCAGCACCGGCGGGCCCATGGGCGCGCTGCGCCGGTCGTCGGCGGGGCGGCGCCAGCTGGGCAGGTGCTCGACGGTGCGGCCGTTCGCCAGGTGCACCACCCGGTCGGCGGCCGCGGCATCGGCCTCGTGGTGGGTCACCAGCACGACGGCCATCGGGTGCCGCTTCGGCAGCCCGCCGAGCAGCGCGACGAGTTCGCGCCTGCCCTGCGGGTCGATCATCGAGGTCGCCTCGTCGGCGATGAGCAGCGCGGGCCGCCTGGCCAGCGCCGCGGCCACCGCGAGCCGCTGCTGCTGGCCGCCGGAGAGCGCCGCGGTCTCCCGCTCGCCGAACCCGGCCAGTCCGACCTCGGTGAGCAGCGCGGCCACGTCGACCTCGGCGGCGCGCTCGGCGGAGAGCCCCCAGACCACGTCGTCGGCGACCAGAACGCCGAGCGTCTGGCTCTCCGGCCGCTGCAGCACCAGCGCGGTGCCGCCGAGGTGCCCGAGCCCGGCCGAGCCGGGCCGGGAGACCGCGCCCGCCGTCGGCGGCCTGCCCGCGAGCAGCCTGGTCAGGGTGGACTTCCCGGAGCCGTTGTGCCCGACGACGGCGACGAACTCGCCCTCCGCAACGGTGAGGTCGATGCCGTGCAGCGCGTCGGCGGTGGCGCCCGGGTAGCGGTAGCCGACGCCGTGCATGGTCACCGGCAGCGGCGCGATCGGGCGGTCGTCCGGCGGGGCGTCCAGGCGGTCCCGGCTGGGCAGCCAGGCCAGCCGGTCCAGCACCTCGCCGAGCACGTACCAGGAGAGCGCGGCGGCGGCCAGCATGCCCGCGAGCACACTGGCGCCGATGAACAGCCACCACCAGCGCAGCACCAGGTCGGCGCCGTCGGCGATCCACCGGCCGACCGCCTCGGACCAGGGCTGCCTTGCCGTGAGGTTCGCCAGCCCGCGGCTGGTGTTGCGGATGGTGTCGAAGAAGAGCTCGCGCAGCGGCGCGAAGAGGAAGAGCATGCCGACCGAGAACGCCGCCCAGACCACCCCGGTCAGCGCGGCGAGGCCGAGCACGGTGAACAGCCCGCCGCCGCGGCGCTTGACGATGCCGATGATGCCGCCGAGCGTCGCGGTCGCGGCCAGCCCGACGGCGGGGGCGACGCCCGCCGCGACGAAGGTCACCAGCGCGGCCGCCACCGAGGCGGTGGCGAGCGCGCGCAGCCGGTAGCGGTGCGCGATCATGCCGAGCGGCACCGCCGCCACCATCTGCAGCGCGGCCGCGAACGGCACCACCGCGCCGACCGTGATCAACCCGACCGTCATGCCGCCGAGTACCGCCCCCGTTGCCAGCTCGATGGGGCGCAGCGGGCCGTGCGCCGCTGCGGTGGCGCTCGGGGACAGTTCGGTCACGGGACAAGTCTGCCAGCCACGTAGGTCTTGCATCCATGCGCATGTACGCATATTTTGGACCGGTGGGACACGATCACGCGCACGGACCTGGGCTCGCACACGCGGAGAGCGCCTCCGCGAAGTACGTCGTGCGGCTCGCGCTCGCACTCGGCATCGGGCTGGCGGTCATGCTGGCCGAGGGCGCCGTCGCGATCGCCACCGGCTCGCTGGCACTGCTCTCCGACGCCGCGCACGTCTTCACCGACGTGCTGGGCATCGGCATGGCGCTGACCGCGATTCTCTTCGCCAAGCGGAGCAGACCGACCTTCAGCCGCACCTTCGGCTACTACCGGGCCGAGGTCTTCGCCTCGCTCACGAACGCGCTGCTGCTCTTCGGCGTCGCGGGTTACGTGCTCTACGAGGCGATCTCGCGGATCGGCGAGCCGCCGGAGGTGCCTGCGGTGCCGGTGCTCGTGGTCGGGTTGATCGGCCTGGTCGCCAATATCGCCGCCTTCCTGCTGCTGCGCTCGGGTGCGGAGGAGAGCCTCGCGGTGCGCGGCGCCTACCTGGAGGTGCTCGCCGACCTACTCGGCTCGGTCGGCGTCTTGATCTCCGCGATCGTCACGCTGACCACCGGGTGGCGCTACGCGGACATCATCGTCGGCGTCGCGATCGGGCTCTGGGTGCTGCCCCGCACGTACCTGCTGGCGAAGCGCTCGCTGCGGATCCTCTTCCAGCACAGCCCGGAGGAGCTGGACGTGGCCGAGGTCGCCGCGGCGCTCGCCGGGCTGGACGGCGTGGCCGACGTGCACGACCTGCACGTCTGGACCCTCACCTCCGGCATGGAGGTGGCCTCCGCGCACATCACGACCTCGGCCGGGTACTCCGGCGACGACGTGCTGCAGGCCGCGCAGCACGTGCTCGCCGAGCGGTTCCGGATCGAGCACGCGACGCTGCAGGTGGAGAGCACGGACAGCGCGAAGCGGTGCTCCGAGCTGTCCTGGTGAGCACCGATCCGGCCATCCGGCGCACCGGGGCGGCGTCGCCCGGACATAATGTGCGGCGTGGGGCGGGTACTCGATCCGGGCGTTCGTGACTGGAACTTTCCGCGCGGGGTGGCGAGCGTGGCGCTGATGGCCGGCTACGCCGCGGAGCACGGCGTGCCCGCGGCCAGGGTGCTCGCGGGGACGCCGCTGACCCCGGCCCTTGTCGGTGACCCGGACGCGCAGATCGACGCCCGCACCGAGCTCGCCGTGGTGCGGAACCTGGTGCGCGCCTTCGACGATCACCCCGCGCTCGGAGTGCGGGTGGGGTCGCGCTACCGGATCACCACCTTCGGCATCTTCGGCTTCGCCTGCGTCAGCAGCCCGACGCTCGGCGAGGCGATCGAGCTCGCGCTGCGCTACCTGGAGCTCTCCTTCACCTTCTGTATCCCGGTGGCGCACTGGAGCGACGGCGAGTTCGTCGCGGTGGTCCACGACGAGGCGGTCCCCGCCGACGTGCGGCGCTTCCTGGTCGAGCGGGACGTCGCCGCCATGCACCGCATGCTGAGCGACCTGATCGGCCGTCCGCTCCCGCTCACCAGGGCCGAATTCCACCACCCCGCGCCGCGGGACCCGGCGCCGCTGCGCGCCGTCACCGGCATCGACCCGGCCTTCGGCCGCCCGGCGAACCTCTTCGCCGTCGATCCGCGCGTGCTCGACCAGCCGCTCCCGCTGGCCGACCCGAACACCTGGGCCATGTGCCTGAACCAGTGCCGCGACCTGGTGCACCGCCGCAGGGCGCGCACCGGGATCGCCGCCGAGGTCAGGGCGCGGCTGGTCCCCGGCGACGCCGCCGGCTTCACCGCGCCGCCCGGGATCGACACCGTGGCACGGGATCTCGCCATGAGCACCCGCACGCTGCGGCGCAGACTCGACGCCGCGGGAACGAGCTACCGCGCGCTGCTGGACGAGGTGCGGCTGGCGCTCGCGGAGGAGATGCTCACCGCGACTCCGCTGTCGGTGAGCGACGTGGCGATCCGGCTCGGGTACGCCGAATCGTCCACGTTCATCCACGCCTTCAAGCGCTGGACCGGGCTGACTCCAGCGCTCTACCGGCGGGTCCGGTCCGGCCGCGGCCTCCGGTAGGGGCTACGCCCCTTCGCCGCGGCCGCGGCGGCTGCCAGTATAGGCGATCTCGCGGATCCGGCCCACCGCCTTGGGCACCATGACCACGTTCTGCGGGGCATTCAGCATGGGGTCGAAGTAGTCGGTGCGCTGCTCGGCGGGCTCGGCGGCGCGCAGCGCGAGGGTGGCGATGAGCTGCTTGGGCACCCCGAGGCCGGCGGCGTAGAGCCGGAAGGTGGCCAGGTTGTCGCGCAGGTGCTCGGCGAGGTCCGCGATGGAGGCCGAATTCGGCTGGCCCGGGTCGGGCTCGGCGAAGATCCAGAGCGGGTTCGACCCGCCGAACCGGTACGGCACCAGGCTGCCGTAGCGGGCGCTGCCCCAGCCGCGGGTGAGCGTCACCAGCAGCCGTCCGACCAGGCTCTCGCCGGTGGTGGCGAGCGCGAAATCCCACGGCTTGTCGTCGTGGTCGAGCACCCGGAAGGCGAGGCCGAGGATGTCCGGCCAGCCGCCCGGGGTGCCGGTGCCCTTGGAGAGCCGCGCGATCACCGCGCGCTCGCCGGAGCCGAAGAGCGCCTCGAACTCGGGCTCGGCGTGCAGCCTGCCCGCCAGCTCGAGGCCGTCCGGGTGGAAGACCCTGGCGTGCCGCAGCCGGGCGCCGATGGCGAAGGCGCCGCGCAGCGCGGCCGCCGGGAGCTCGGCCACCCTGGCTACCGGGGCGGTGGGGGAGGTGAGAGTGGGCAGCGTGAGGCTGGGCATGCTCGGCCCTTTCCATCGGTTCGGGGAGCGTCGTCGCTGATTCCTCCCCCGATTGCCCCGCGCCCGGAGCGGTAAACGGCGCCGCTCAGTCCGGCTGCACGCTCACCCGGCCGCCCGCCGGGACCGTCCGGAAGTGCGTGACCAGGCGATATGTCCCGTCGTCTGCCCGATCGACGACGTGCAGCGCGTAGCCGGGGTCGGGGGCGTAGTCCATGACGTGGTCCGGTGCGTCCAGCTCCCACTCGCCGCGCAGCACCGAGGCCGTGCTCGGGCCGACCACCAGCGGCTTGCCCGCGAACTGCGCCGCGATCGGGGAGTGCGCGTGCCCGGCGAGCACCCCGGCGACCCGGTCGCTGCCTGCCACGATGGCGGCCAGCGGGGCCGGGTCGGCGAGCGCGATGGTGTCCACGATGGGGCTGTGCAGCCGGACCGGCGGGTGGTGCAGCGCCAGCAGGACCGGGCCTTCGCCGTCGGCGAGGGTGGCGCGCAGCCAGGCGTAGGTATCGGCGCTCAGCCCGCCGCCCGGCTCGCCGGGGATGGTGGAGTCGAGGACAACGACGGTCAGCTCGCCGATCCGGTGCACCTGGTTCAGCGGGTCGTCCGAGGGCCGGGTACCGAGCAGGTCGGCGCGGAGCGCGGCGCGGTCGTCGTGGTTGCCCGCGGCGAGGAAGAGCGGGAGATCGGTGCGCAGCGCCCGCGCGGCCTGGGCGTACTGCTCCGGCTTGCCCGCGTCGGTGATGTCGCCGGTGTGCACGATCGCGGCGGGCGGCTGCCTGAGCCCGGCCAGGTGGGCGAGGACCCGCGCCGCCCGTTCGGCATTGCGGGCGCCGAGATCGAAGTGGGTGTCGCTGACCTGGGCCACCAGGATCATCGGCGTATCGCCTTCCGCGGAAGACCGCATCGTTGCGTCGGGAGCCGCCCGGACACCGGGCCCTTCCAGGCTAGAACAGGGGGTGATCCGGGGCCACGGTGAGGTGGGACACGGTCGGTGAGGAGGTCGTCGGGGTGTCGTCTCACCCCAGCCGTTGCCCCTGCTCAGCCCGCCAGCGCCGCCTCCGCGGTGCGGAGTGCCCGGTCCGGTTGTGCGCCGGGTAGCGCGGCCCAGAAGTCCGGGCCCGGGTCGGCGGTGAGGTCGAGGGGGTGCGGGGCGTGGTCGAGGTGCAGTTTCCACGAGTGCAGGGCGGTGCGCGGCTCCGCTCCGCCGCGGTCGTAGAGCGGGTCGCCGACCAGGGCGTGGCCGATCCAGGCCAGGTGCACGCGGATCTGGTGCCGCCGTCCGGTGATCGGGCGGATCGCGAGCAGGGCCCGCTCGCCCTCCCGCTGCACGGTGTGGAAATGCGTGGTCGACGGGTAGTTCTTGCCGGGAAGGACGTCGCCGTCCGCCACGGACCAGCGATCATCGATCCGCCGGATCGCCTCGCGCGGCGCCGCGATCCGCACCCGGTTCTTCCGGCCGACGCCGAGCGGCAGCTCGATCACCCCGCGCTCCGGCAGCTCGGCCCCGGTGACCACCGCGAGGTACGACTTGACCGCCGTGCGCGCCGCGAACTGCTTGGTGAGCGGCCCGTGCGCGGCGAGCTCCCTGGCCAGCAGCACCAGCCCCGAGGTCACCTTGTCGATGCGGTGCACCGGGTAGAGCGTCTCGCCCGCTGCCTGCGCGAGCTCGACCAGGTCGGTGTCGTGCCGCTCCCCGGTCACCGAGATCCCGGCGGGCTTGTTCAACGCCAGCACCGCGTCGTCCTCGAAGAGCAGGCACGCGCGCCGCAGGGTGGCCCAGTCGGTATCCATCCGGACGAGCTTAGGATCAGCGCCGTTCGCGGGTGCGCAGCACGTGCGGGCGCAGCCGGTTGAAGCCGCGTACCCGCACGCTGCGCAGGTGCCGGATCGAGAACTGCGGCTCGTCGGCCAGCGCGTTCGCCGTCGCGTCGTCGATCAGCACCGTGCCGGGCCGAGCCACGCCGGTGAGCCGCGCCGCGATGTTCACCACCGAGCCGTAGAGGTCGCCGAAGCGTTGCAGCGCGGGCCCGTAGGCGACCGCTACCCGCAGCTCCGGCGTGCCGCCGACCATCATGGTCGACTCCTGGACCGCCAGCGCGATCTTCGCCGCCTGCAGCGGCGTCTCCGCGGCGAACATGACCTCGTCGCCCACGTTCTTGATCACCCAGCCGCCGTTCTGCGTGATCGCGGCCGTCGTCGTCGATTCGAATGCCTCGAGCAGCATGCCGAGCTCGTCCGGGTGCAGGTGCCTGGTGAGCCGCGTGTAGCCGACCATGTCGGCGAAGCCGACCGCCAGCGTCCTGGTGCTGTCCTCGCTCCCGTTCCCGTCCAGCGACCGGGTGATCGCCGCCGCGAGATGCCGCCGCCACGCGTACTTCTGCAGCTCCTCGAACTGCGCCACCGCCGATTCCGTTGCCGCGCGGACACTCTCGGCCGACCCGTCCGAGCGCTCCAGGATCTCCGAAGCCACCAGTTCGGCCTGCCACTCGGCCAGCCGCGCCATGCTCTGCCCCAGCGTGCGCGCCGCCGCCGCGGCCGCCCGCGAATCGGTCTCCTCGAACACCGCGAGCCCGCGGAACCCGCGCACCGCGGCGACGTCGGCATCGGTGTACTCCACCGCGTCGTCCGCCCCCGCCGGGAAGCCGAGCGCGCTCCACAGCCGCCGCGTCGTCTCCGGCTCGACCCCGGCCAGCTCCGCGACCTTCGTGCGGTCGTACCGCCGCTCGCCGTCGAGCAGGTACGTCTCGATGATCGCCCGGGCCTGCTCGGAATTCTCGGTGGAGACCATGGGGTAACCCTACGGTGCCGGGTGGTCGGTCCGGGAGGGCTCGTGAGAGGTCACTGCCCGGCCCACCAGTGCTCGAGTTCCTCGTCTCCGGTGATACCCAGCGGTGGCCGGTAGCCGCTCGGGAGCGGAATTCCGTGGCCTTCGTCCGGACGGCGATCTCCCGAATCGCGGCCGTGTCCGGGTCGTCGCGCGGGTCGAGCGGGGTGAAGATGTCGTATCCGAGCGCGTGCCAGATCGCGATCAGCTCGATGTCCTTCTGGTTCTCCGCCGCGAGCGCCACATCGTGCACCACCTTCGCCAGCCTTAATCGCTCGACCGGCCGTGCGTCCGGCACCATCCGCCGCCAGAGTTCGGTGCCCGCATCGCAGTACAGGTACGGCGGCTCCACGTACCCCTGCTCCAGCCAGTCGTTGTCGCTCTCCGAGAGCGCCGTGAATTCCTCGATTTCGTCCAGCGCTGCGCCGACCTGCGCGTAATCCGGGTGCTCGCGCAACGGAAACCGTTGTGTGTAACCGTGTTCGAGCAGGATCTCCATCAACCGAAAGTGCGTGAACTTGCAGTCGTACCCCGACTGGAAGTCGTACAGCGCGGCGAAATGATCCCGCCACCCCGGCTCACCGGTGGCATGGAGCGCGCGAACGGACCCCTCGACCAGATCCTCGATCAGATGCATCGACACGCCGGAATTGTGCCGGAGCCCGCCGCCCCTGGTCGCGGCGGCGAGCCCCGCCCGCAGGACTACGCCTGGACGACCTCGACCCGCGTCAGCGCGTTGAACGAGTCGCACGCCGCCCACGACTGGTTCTGCCCGTACTGGATCGGCCCGTACTTCCAGTACGTGAACGGCACCGGCCAGGCCACGCAGGTGAGCTTCACCTGATGCCAGGTCGGCAGCTCACACATGGCCATTCCACCGGTGTTGAAGATGTTGTAGACGCGGCAGTTCGCCTGCCACACCGGCACATCCGCCTGGGCAACGCCGCTCCCGGCGAGCACGGCGGCGCCGGTAGCGGTGGCGACGACGGCACTCGCGGCGAGCCGCTTCACAGAAAGCATGGTCGAACCTCCTGAGTCGATGTTGTCTGGAAGATCGCTGGCAGTTCCCAGATGTTACTCAGAAAGGTGCTGAACGCTGCGCATTACAGATTGCCGATTATGCGCTGAACGGCGATCAGTGGGCAGGAGCTGCGCCCATCGCGGCGTGGTCGGTGATCGGCCGGGGCTGCGGGCCGGGCGCGGCGAACGGAACGGCCTGGATCACGACGACCGAGCCGTTCGTCCCGCACACGTACACGGTGCCGAACATCTCGAACGGGTACGGGTCCAACCGGATGACGCGCTCGTCCAGCACCAGGTCGCGTTCGGTCGGCGACCACAGCGCGGGATCGTAGACGACGCGCCAGATCGGCCCCGCCCGCAATTGCAGCGCGGTGATCAGATCGGGGAGCTCGGTTGCGAGATCGGCTGATTCGGGCCACCAGGTCGCGTCCAGGTAGCTGCTCGGATCGGGGTGGAGCTGCAGGCGTGGGGCACGTGGCGTCATCGGACGCTCCTGTGCCGGCCGGACGGCCGGCGTCATGAATCCGGGGGGCGGCGCGACCTCTGCTGGTTGCGCGCGAATTGCCAGGCCGAATACCGTCGAGCCTACACGCGCGTAGGCTTGTGCCGGTCGGGAGAATTCGACCGGGAGCACCGCTGATCCCGTCGTCACTCGGCCGACGAAGCAGGGATCCCTTCTCGCGGGTCCCGGTCAGGAGCGTCATGACGACGCCACAGCTCGAATTCCTCTCTTCACGGCTCGCGCTCCGCCCCGCTCCGAAGCCCGCGATGCGCTCGGCGTCGGTGCGCCCACCCCGCCCCGGGCTGGTCGACGGCGCGTGGTGGCCGCGCACGCCCGACCTCGTCGCCGAGCTGCGCACCCTCGCGCCCTGCCTCGTCGAACGCGTCGGCGCGGTGGAGCGGATCACCTATGACCTGGCCGCCTGGCAGCCCGCACCGAAGCGCATGCTGCTCGACGGCCGGACGGTGCGCCTGGACGGGTACGGGTACGGACCGGCCAGGGGCACCCTCGGGGTGCTCGGCGTCGACCGCAGCCGCGTTCTGCTGCTGGTCGTCCCCGCCGATGCCGCCCCGGCGATCGCCGGCTCCCTGCTGAGCGCGGCCGGTGCGCCGCCCGGGCAGGAGTACACCGGAGCCGAGCTGACCGCCGCCGGCTTCGCGGGTGGTCGCGCTCGGGAACAGGCCGCAACGGCGACCGCCCGCTGGGACAACGAGGGCGGCCACGGCGCGGCCGGAGCGCGGGCATGGACCGGAGGGTGGGGATGACGCCGCCGCCGCCGCGCGACGGTGCCACCGAGCACGGGCTCGGCCGCTCACCCCACGCGGACGGCAGGCAACCCTTCGCGGCCCCGACCCGCACCCCGCGATTGCTGCTTCGCGACCGGGACGACCCGTCCGAGCGCGTCGACGGCGCCTGGTGGCCGCGGACCGGAAACCTCACCAGCGAGCTGCACGACCTGATCGCCGTGCTCACACCGCGGCTCGGCGCGACTCTCCGCGTCGCCTTCGACTGGAACGTGCTGAGCCTCTCCCAGCGGAGTATCGACGCGCCCGACGGGATCGAGGTCGATGGCCCGCTTCCGGACCAACCGGCCGGAATCATGTACGTCTTCGGCGCCGACGAGGAGCAGCTCCGGCTCCTGGTGATCGATCCCGCGACCGAGACCGAGCGCGCCACCGCGCAGCTGAACAGCGCCTCCGGCGCAGCGCCATCCGCAAGACCGGCCGCACAGCGCGGCTGAGCGAACCCGACCAGAGGAATTCCACATGCGCGATCCAGGCACCTCCCAGCAACACGACGACAGCTTCGCCCCCGATCGGTCCCGAACAACGAGAAGCCATGCGGGAGAGGGAATTCAGGACGGATACAACATCCCGGGCATCATCCTGTGGGTGCTCGGAATCGTGGCGCTCGGCGGGAGCCTGACCGCCGCGGCCTACGGATTCAACGGGTGGGCGATCATCGCCGCAATCCTCTGCGCGATCGGGATACTCGGCGGCTCGGCGTGGCTGCTGCTCGAGCATCGCCGGGTCAAGGCGCGCGAGGGTCTCGCCCTCGCCGACCCGATGGGCCACTGACCCTCGTCCGCTGGCGGACGGCGGTGCGACCCGGCCATTGAATTTCGGTGACATCGGTGTGTCGGCCCGCGCTCGCCGAGTTCGGCCTCACCTACCCGTAGTACCGCGGAGCAGCACCGCATGCCACACGAGGTTCAGCGAGCGATTCGGCCGGGCAGCGACCCGGCCCCCGGACGAGCTGTTGTGCATGACGTGCGCGAACTCGACGTCCTCGGGCGCGATCTGCACGCCGATCTCCTCGACAGCCTCGCGCACGAGCGCCTCGACGACCGATTCCTCTGCTTCGAGGTGCCCCGACGGCGGGTGGAACGCTCCGTCGGCCTATCCGGTGCCCGCTCGCCGGCCGAACAGGATCCGGCCCTGCTCGTCAGTGACCAGAAGGTGCACATCACCGATGACGGTGTGCCTTTCCGTGCTGGTGACAGCCATTTCTGGTCTCTCTCTCGATGCGCTCGACCTGAACGCGAGCACGACCATAAGCCATCGGTGGACTCGGCACTACCCGATGACCCGCAGTTGGAAGTGCCGAGCAATGTCGGACCGAGGGATCCTCTATCGCGGTGAAGGCCGGCTCTTCGTAGTTCCCAGCCAGACGTGCGAAGGCTCCTGCGCGATCATCACCATCGGTGACGCCGCCAGGCATGGCCGGCGACCGAACTGCTGAGCCCGCAGCTGCAAAGTTCCGGAGGGGATTTCGGCCGTGCCGCCCTCACCGGACGGACCGGAGACACCGAGGTCGAGTTCGCCCAGCCGGCAGCGAGGCGCTGGTTCGCCGCCGCGCGCAACGCTTCCAGCTCGGCGCCATCGTGGGCCGAGCCGACGTGCTCGATGTCGCGGGCACCGCGGCACGTGGACCACACGATCTGCACCGCGGTCGCTCCCGAGGCGGTCTTCGCCGTCCGCAGGTAGGCCACCCGGCCACGCTACGAGATCGAGTCAGCGCGCAAATTCAGGCCACCAGTAACAGTAAACGGCTGATCAACCGACCGCGATCGCCCCCCAAGATCAACATCTGTCCGAAGTCAGGTCCAACGCACGAACTTGCGGTCATGCCCAGGGCGCCACTGGCTCGACAGACACCGGACCAATGCGATTGGTCGATATTGGCACTGTTCCGTTCCGAGCCGGACTTATACGATGCACCCGTACAAGACATTGATCTTGCGCTGGATGAACCGAAATATCCTGCACCCCTGCTGAAAACACTGTTGTCTGCTACCGCGCCGTCCTGCTCGACGCCGGAATGAACATTTGCTAGGACACTGCCATGGCCGTACCCGAAGAGTGCTACGACAAGACGATCGACCGGCTGCGCTCCATTGCTGCCGAGGTGCTCGAGACCGACCCCGATGAAATCGATATTCGAGCGAATTTCTATGCCGATCTGGGCGCGTCTTCGCTGGAGAAGGCCGAGATACTAGCTCGTATCGAGCGTGAATTCTCTGTGACGCTCATGGATGGGTCCATCGAGACCATGGATTCGCTGGACGACGCGATGGCGGTCGTCGGCATGTCGAACGGGGCGCGCGAGTGAATCTCGTCGAATTCTTCGTCGGGAGGCATCTGGATTCGGCGGTCGAAGATGCGGTGGCCTATGTCGATGCTGACCTGGGCGATATCAGCTATGTCGAATTATATAGAGCGGCAGGCATTTTTGCGGGGCTCCTCGAGGCCGCCGACGTGGCGAGGGATAACCGTGGCCTGGTGCTTGCGGACGACTCGGCGACGACCGTGGTGGCGATTCTCGGGCTCTGGTGGCACGGTTGCGCCGCAGTGCCGGTGAATCCGGCACTGTCGGACAGGGACATCGAGTTCATCGCGACGGACAGCGGCGTGGGGTTCGCGTATCTCGATGTACCAGCGCGACGGCGGGACGCATTGACGACGGTGCTTCCGGATACCCCGCAGCTGGAAGGGGGCCGAATCCGCGAACTGATACTCCAGCAGCGTCACTCATCCGCGGTGCCCGAGCTGCCGGCGCGTGCGCAGTGTTCGCTGGATCGGGAGGCATTGTTGCAGTACACATCCGGTAGCACGGGCGTGCCGAAGGGGGTTCCGCATCGGGCGGGCGCTCTGCTGTCGGTGCCGGATGGATTCGGGCGCATCGCCGCGTTGACTCCGAACGACATCGTGTTGTCGACCGCGAAGCTCTCGTTCGCGTACGGGTTCGGCAATTCTCTGCTCCTGCCGCTGAACGCGGGCGCGACCACCGTGCTGATTCGCGGGGCGGTGGACGCGCAGATCGTCGCGAGCGCGTTGCGCAAACATCGCCCGACGGTGCTGTTCTCGGTGCCGCGCCTCTACGCGGGGCTCTCGGAACTGTTCGATGACGGTGACAGCAGGCTGCGTCTGGCGGTGTCGGCGGGCGAGGCGCTTCCGGCGGATCTCTGCGAGCGAACCATGCGGCGGCTCGGTGTTCCGCTGGTGAACAGTCTCGGGACCACCGAACTGCTCTATATCGTGGTCGCGACCACGCCCACGGATCCGGCTCCGGGCACCATTGGTGTGCCTGTCGCGGGAGTGATCGCGACGGTGCGCGGTGACGATGGCCGGATTCTCGATGGTGACGAGGTGCAAGGCCGTTTGCACATCGCCTGTTCGTCGGTCGCTGGTCACTATCTCGATCGGCCCGAGGCGACCAGGGAGACTTTCGCCGACGGCGGCGCGTACACCGGTGACATCGTGCGGCGCGTGGGGGACGGGTCGATCCGATATCTCGGGCGGGCCGACGACTTCCTGAATCTGGGTGGGTACAAGGTCGCGCCCGCCGAGATAGAGAATGTGGTGCGGGGTGTCGACGGGGTGCGCGATTGCGCTGTGGTCGGGATAGAGGACGATCACGGACTTCAGCAGGCGGTGGCCTTCGTCGTCCCGCGCAGCGACCGCGAGCCGGGTGCGGTGCGGCGGGCCGTAATGACCTCGCTGCGTCGCGATCTCGCTTTGTTCAAACGGCCCGGTCGGGTCGAGATGGTTGATGCCCTGCCGACCACCTGGACGGGGAAGCTCGCGCGTAACCGGCTCCGGACGATCGGAGCGGGGTGATGTCGTGGGATATCACCGGAATGGCTGCCGTCGCCGCGATCGGGCGGACACCCGAGGCGATATTCGAGGCATTGTGCCGAGGACAGAGTGGTATCGCAGCGCTGCGGGCGTTCGATGCCGCGAAGTATCGAACGCGTCGAGCGTATGAGATCGATGACCGAGGAGACCGCGGCGATCGGCCGTTCCGCGCTACCGAATGGCTGTGCACAGTCATCCGAGAAGCGCTGGTGGACGCGGGTATCGAAGGCGGTCGATACCCCGTGGTGGTCGGAACCACCTTGCGAGAACACCGATCCGCCGAACTGTGGTGGCGCGACGGCGGCGGACCGGCGAACAGACCGGATCACGATCGACTCGATTTCGCGGCGGCGTTGCAGGACATTCCCCAGGTCGGCGCGGTGCACACGGTCGCCTGCGCCTGCGCGGCCTCGCTGTACGCCTTGGGGATGGCTACCGATTCGATCGAACTCGGTCTCGCGGACACCGTGATCGTCGCGGGTACCGACTCGCTCACCGAGAGCGCGTTCGGCACGATCGACCGCGTCCAAGCCGGGACGCCGGATGCGTTGCGGCCCTTCGATACCGGACGCGCGGGCATGATCATGGGCGAGGGGGCGGTGGCGGTCGTCCTGCGCCGGGCGGGTGATCACCGACGGCACGCGCGGGTCCGCGGTGTCAGCATGAACTGCGACGCGCGCCACGCCACCGCGCCGGATGGTGCGAGTATTCGCGATGTCATCGCCGACGCCCACGAACGCGCCCGCGTCGCGGCCGCCGATATCGACCTGGTGATGTTGCACGGCAGCGGAACACAACTCAACGACGCCGTCGAAGCGTCGGTGCTGACCGATGTTTTCGGTGCGCTCGCGAACCCGCCCGCCATGACCGCGATCAAATCCATGACCGGCCACACGCTGGGCGGGTCCGGATTGCTCAGCCTGACCATGGCGTCCGTGGCCATGCGACGCGGTTCGGTGCCACCGATTCTCGGTCTCACCGACCCGATCGCCGAGGCGGCCACGCTGAATCTGACACGCGAGCTGGTGCGGGCGGATCTGACGATCGCGCAGATCGACGCCTTCGGCTTCGGCGGCATCAACGCGGTCGCGGTGATCGAAAAGGGGACGTGGTGACGGGCTCGACGGTCGTGATCACCGGAGTCGGTTTGGCGGTCACGGGACTTCCGGAGGATGCCGATCAGCTCTCGGTCGACTGGATCACCCCGGCGTCCGGGCATGCTCTTGACCTCGGCGGACGGCATATGCGGCACAAGGACCGTGCGTCGCGACTCGCGCTTCGCTCGGTCGAGCGCGCGCTCATCGACGCCGGGCTGCCCACCGAGCCGACGGACTCGTTCGGCCGGACGGCCACCGTGGTCAGCTCGAATTACGGCAACCTCGACAGTGTTTGCGAGTTCACCGGTCGGATCGCGGAAGAATCCACCACTGCACTGAGCCCTTTGGGGCTGCCGCACGTGTCGTCCAATGCCATCGCCGGGTGGGTCGCCATCCGGCACCGACTGAACGGACCGAATGTCACGCTGTGCAATGGCCGGACCAGCGGGTTGGACGCACTGCATTGGGCGGCCACGCTCATCCGCGCGGGCCGGGCGGATATGGCGGTAGTCGTCGGGATCGAGCCCGACACCGAACCGGTGCGCCGATTGCTCGCCATCGAGCCGGGAAAACCGCTTCTCGATGGCGCAGCGACGCTGATCCTCGAAGCCGCCGCGTTCGCGACGAATAGGCGCGCGTCGGTGCGGGCTGTTGTCGGAAGCCTCTCCCGCACAGCGTCCGTCGCCGCAGCGCTTCGAGAGCTTGGTGAGTCACCAGGCTTGTGGTTGACACCACCCGGACTGTCGGGCAACGAAATACCCTTTCCTTCCATCGATCTGACTCAGCGCTTCGGAGAGTGCTCGGGTGCGCTGGGCCTACTCCAGGGTGCGGCGGCGGTAGCGCATTTCGACCGCGGCGATCCACGCCCGGTGCACGCCACCTGCGGCGGTCGGCCCGGTGGCGATGTCGTGACCCTGAGTCTGCACGCGCCACCCACCGCCGCGCCTCGTCCGGACCACGAGGCAATCGAACCGGAGAAGCTATGACGACGAATATTTCGGGCCCGGCGGATCCGGACGACCTGCGGCAGCTGGTCGCCCGGGTTCTGGAATTGCCCGCCAGCGAGATCGCCGACCACACGGACTTCGTGAATGAACTCGATGTCGACTCGCTGCTTCGACTCGAACTCCTGATCAGGTTGGAAAAGCACTACGGCATCACGATTTCGGAGGCCGAAATCGTCTCGTTCACCTCACTGGCGGCTGTTCGCGACCTCGTCGACCGGTTGCTCGGCGCGGAACCGACCGGCGCAGACCCGACGCTCTGACATGGAGGATCACGTGACCGCCCCGGAATCCCTACGCCTGCACACCGCACTCGATCCCGTCACCGCCGTGTCACGCCTGGCGGATTCGGGGCGGTTCGGTGACCACGTCGTCTACGAACGCCCCGGTACCTGGGTTTTCGCGGCCGACCCGCTCGGACAGGTCGAACTGGACACCGAGGAAGTGCGGGTCACCGTCGCCGGACCGCTCAACCGCGAACGATGGACGGGCCGTCCCGTCGCGGCGCTGGAGCGGGCGCTGGACTCCTTGCGCGCGGTCTGCGGCGCGGGAGCTTCGGGCACCGCGTACGGCTGGATCGCCTTCGAGTTCTGCGCCTATTCGCTGGGCGCGCAACAGTATCTGCGTCCCGGAACTCGACTGGCGCACTTGATCATCCCACGCATCGAGGTGAAGGTCACCGAATCGGAGGTGACCGTGCACGGGGCGACAGCCGCCGAGGTCGAGCGGATCGAGGATCTGCTGGCTCCGCCCGCCGGCCCGCTGCCGACCGCCCACCCGGCCGATATTCGCACCGACCCGAGCGATTACCGCGCGCGGGTCGCGGCCGCGGTCCGCGAGATCGACTCCGGCCGCTATCAGAAGGTGATCCTGTCCCGCCGGGTCGAATTGCCCTTCCGCGTCGACCTTCCCGCCAGCTATCGGCTCGGCCGGACGCACAACACTCCGGCCCGATCGTTCCTGCTCCGGCTCGGCGGTCTGGCGGCGGCGGGATTCAGCCCGGAGTTGGTGGCGGCGGTCGACGACGACGGCATCGTCACCACCGAGCCGCTGGCGGGCACGCGGGCGTTCGGGCGCGATGCCGCAACGGATCTGGCCGCGCGCCGCGACCTGGAGTCGGACCCGAAAGAGATCGTGGAACACGCGGTTTCGGTCAAGACATCGGTCGCGGAGATCGATTCGATCGCCGAACCGGGCACCACAGCGGTCGCCGACTTCATGGTGGTTCGCGAGCGCGGCAGCGTGCAACACCTGGCCTCCACCGTGCGCGGCAGGCTGGGGCGGCACCGGACGCAGTGGGATGCGTTGGAAGCGTTGTTCCCGTCGGTCACCGCGTCCGGCATTCCCAAGCGGGCGGGTGTCGACGCCGTCTTCCGCCACGATTCCGAGCGCGGACTGTATTCCGGTGCGGTGGTCGTGCTCGCGGAGAACGGTGCGATGGAGGCGACGCTGGTGTTGCGGGCGGTCTATCAGGACGACGACGCGGCCTGGCTGCGGGCGGGTGCGGGCATCATCGCTCAGTCCCGACCGGAACGGGAGTTCGAGGAGACCTGCGAGAAGTTGAGCAGTGTGGCTCCTTACCTGGTCAGCGCCGCTGAGGGCTGACCGGAGTGATCGGGTCACCCGGCCGAATCCGTTCGGCTGGCAGGAGTCCGCTTTAGGGTGTTTACTACTGCCGTGACACATACCGGGCGGTCTCCGGCCGCTTGTCCCGTTACATCGCCGGTCCACCGTCGAGGCTGACCGTGGACCTACACGTCACGCTCACCGGCCGCGGCGATCTCGGCGGTCAGATCTACCGGCAGATCAAGTCCGCCGTACTCGACGGACGACTGACGCCGGGGCAACCGCTGCCACCGTCGCGCGAACTGGCGCGCAGGCTCGCGGTGTCCCGCAATACCGTGACCGGTGGATACGATCGGCTGGTCGCCGAGGGGCTGGCCGAAAGCCGGGTCGGCGCGGGCATATTCGTTCGGGCGGCGGCCCCCGACCCACACCGTCGAGCCGCGGGGATCGCACAGGTCACGGCGGTGCGCCCGGCGCCGTTGTGGGCGGATATCACGGTGCCCGCCCCGGACTTCTTCACCTACGCGCCGCCCTACGACCTGCGACCGGGCATCCCGGACGTTCGACTCTTCCCCTACGAGGCGTGGCGGCGGCTGACCTCCCAGGCATATCGGGCGACCTCGATCGGCAGCGGAATGCCCATCGACCCGGCTGGCCTGCCCGAACTGCGGGCGGCTATCGCACGGCACATAGGGGTGTCGCGGGCGGTGCGGGTGACCGCCGAGGACATCATCATCACGCAGGGCATCCAGCAGGCGTTGGATATGGTCGGGCGGGTGCTGCTGCGGCCGGGTGACTGTGTGGCCATCGAGAACCCCTGCTACCCGTTGGTGCGAGAGCTGTTCCGCAGTCTCGGCGCCGAAGTCGTCGGGGTCGATGTCGATCCGGAGGGCATGCGGGTCGATCTCCTGCCCGACCGCGCGCGAATCGTCTATGTCACCCCGTCACACCAGTTTCCACTCGGCATGCCCATGTCCTTGGGACGCAGACAGGACCTGCTGGAGTGGGCGCGCGACCGCGACGTGGTGGTGATCGAGGACGACTACGACACCGAGTTCCGCTACGGCGGTCGCCCGCTACAGCCGTTGCACAGTCTCGATTCCGCGGGCCGGGTCATCTATGTCGGAACGTTCTCCAAGGTCATGCTTCCGGTGTTGCGCGTCGGTTTCCTGGTCGCTCCCGCTCCGCTCTTGACTGCCCTGCGGGCCGCGAAGTATGTGACCGACTGGCATTCGCCGCAACCGGTGCAGGTGGCTCTGCTCGGCTTCATCGAGGAAGGACTGCTGGCCAAGCACATTCGGCGGATGCGGCGGGAATACCAGATCCGCCACGATCGGATCGTCGAACTGCTGACCACCCGTTTCACCGACACCTTGACCGTCATCCCCTCCGCGGTCGGACTCCACGTGTCCGCGTGGGCGGGACCGGATGTCGACGTCGATGCCGTCGTTACCCGGGCGCACGCCGTCGGCGTCGGCCTCATTCCGCTCTCCCGATTTCGGATGACCGACGGGCCGGACGGGCTCATAGTCGGCTACGGCGCCATCGCGACGGCCGAGGTCGACCGCGCGCTCGACCTGCTGCACGCTTCGATCGAGGAGAGCCGGACGGCCGCCCGGCCCAGCCGCGACATCCACGCCTGAGCCCCGATCCGGCCGGACGCCATGCGGCCGGATCGGCTCTTCTCCGCGCCCGCCCTCGCCGATAGCGTTCGGATGTACAGAAGGACTACTCGACGGGCGGAAACGTCCACGATCTCGACGGAACCGTTTACGGTGGCCGGCCGATTCGTGGGCGAGCTGCGGGAGAGCAAGCCGGGTACGGCTGACGGCGTGTCCAGCCCCGCCTCGGTGAACGAGGCAGCGGCCCGAGCTGGAAAGTCTGCGTTCTGCCACCTCGCCAGAGGGGATGCCTGAACACGCGATATGGACCAGGTGAGTGCTGCTACGTCGCTGCGCGGCCCCTAGATGACGTGGCGGCACGGCTCGATGCGGCGCGGTCGGGTTGCGCCACTGCGTACCGAGCTGGGTGCGGCGGGTGGCGGCTCGGATCGACGGGTTGCCTGACCTGCGGTTATGGGTGTGCCCTCGGCAGGATTCGAACCTGCGACACCGGCTTTAGGAGAGCCGTGCTCTATCCCCTGAGCTACGAGGGCGGGGCCGGGGCCGCTGGGCGGTCCGGGTAGGCCGGAGTCTACCGGGTGGGGGTGCCGGGAGCCGCATCGTGGGTGGGGTCAGTAGGGCGGGTCGAGGCCGCCGGGGTCGTAGGCGCCGCCTTCGTAGCCGCCGAGGTCTTCGTAGCCGCGGGGGCCGTGCGGGCGGTGGCCGTTGCGGGTCGCGCCGTGGTACTCGACGCCATTGTTGCCGGGGGCGGGGTGGTCGGCGGTGATGCCGTAGCCGTTGGCGCGGTATTGGGGGTCGTCGTAGGGGAGGTCTCGGCGGGCGGGGTCGGGTCCGTCGGCGCGGGTTCCGTGGCGGTCGGGGGTTGAATCTTGCGGTGAGTGTGCATCTTCGGGAGCGCTACGCGGGGAGGTGCGGTCGTCGTCCGCCGGAGTGGAATCGGCAGACGGGCCGGGAACCGGAGGTGTCGGGCCGGCGGCTTGGTCGGGCGTCGGCGGCACAGTGTCGAGGGGACGGCTGGAGCGTGGTGCGGGACTGCCGGGAAGTGGTGGTACGGAGGTCGGGCGCCGGCCGGGTTCGGAGGGGGCAGCGGTGGTGGGCTCTTTGCGGTCGAGGCCGATTCCGGCGCCGGGGCGGGGAGGTTCCGGGGCTTCGTCGGAGAAGAGCGCGGTGAAGAGGGCGTCGGAGCCGGGGGGCCAGGCGCCGGTGGCGAGGGCGGGGCGCCACCACTGCTCGGAGTACCACCCTGCCGGGATGAGGCGGTCGGCTACGCGACCGCCGGGGTGGTGGTGCGGGGTGGTGGGAGAAGGGGTGGGGGAGAGGTCGATTCGGTGGCCACGGAAGGTGCGGGTTCGCGCTTCGGAGATCTCGCCCGCTTCGGATTGGGCGGGGAGGGGGGTGGGCTCGGGGCCGGGGTCCATGCGCATGGCTACCCGGGCGGCGCGGATGTAATAGAGACCTTCGCGGGCGGTGAGTTCGGCTTGCTCGGTGTCGGCGCGGGCGAGGAGGAAGCCGGCTACGCGGCGGCGGTCGGCGGCGGCTTCGAGGGCTTGGCGGGCGGCTTCGGTGCGCGGGGTGTGTACGTCGAGTGCCTGGTTGAGCTGGGTGAGGGTGTGGTGAGCAGGAGATAGCGGCTCGGGGGTGCGCTCCGGGGGGAAGTCGGTGCGTGGGGCGGACGGATCGGACGATGCCGGATGCGCCGTAGCCGGACCGCCGGCGCGATGCCTCGGATCATCGGCGAGGAACCCTTGGTCATGGGCGGGAGACCGCGGGTCGTCGGTGCGCAACCCTGAATCGCCTTCGCGTAACCCTGCGTCGCCGGCGGACAACTCCGGAGCATCCCGGGTGGAATCACCCCGCCCAACCCCCCGCTCCCGCAACAGATACAACCCGACCACGGCGACGATCAGCACAGCGAGCAGCACCCACAGCATCGCGCACCTCCTGCTCGGAACCGGTGCGCATCAGATTACTGGAGAATTGCTACGGGGGTATAGAACCGCGACTACGAGGACTTTGTGTATTCGCTGTAGTCGGCGGGATCGAACCGGCGGGTGCGCCAGCGGTAGAGCACGGTGGCGCCGGGCCAGTTGTTGGTGATCCGCCCGGCGGCATTGCGGTACCAGCTGGTGCAGAAGTTCCAGGGGGTGTCCTTCAGGCGGCGCTGGAGGTAGTCGTCCCAGTCCTGCTCGGTCTCGACCCGGGCGGCGACGGCGGTGCCGGGGCGCTCGGCCAGGTGCCGGACCACCTGGCGGATGTAGCGCGCCTGGGATTCGAGCATGTAGATCACCGAGCCGGCGCCGATATTGGTGTTGGGGCCGTACATCATGAACAGGTTCGGGAAATGCGGGACGGAGAGGCCGAGGAAGGCCCTTGCCCCCTCGGCGCCCCACACGTCGGCGAGTTTGCGGCCGTCGACCCCGGAGATGGTGATCGGCGCGAGGAATTCGGTGCCCTTGAAGCCGGTGCCGTAGATGATCACGTCGACCTCGTGCTCCACGCCGTCGGCGGTGCGGATGCCCGACGGCGTCACCTCGGTGATGCCGGTGGTCTCCACGGTGACGTTCGGCCGCGCGAGCGTGGGGAAATACTCGTTGGAGAAGAGGCCGCGTTTGCAGCCCGCTGCGTAGTCGGGGGTGAGCTTGGCGAGCAGCTCAGGGTCGGTGACCTGCGTTTTCCGGTGCCGGTCGGCGAGCGCCACCACCGGCCCCTTGATGGCGGGCAGGTCGGTGAGGCCGAGGGCGAGGAACTCGAAGAAGGCCCAGATGGCGAAGCGCTCGGCGAGCCGGGTGGGGGGCAGGTACTTGAAGAGGGCGTGGTGCACGGCGTTGTACTCGACGTCGGGCTTGGGCAGCACCCAGGCGGCCGAGCGCTGGAAGAGCGTCAGGTGCGCGGCCTCGGGGGCGATCCGCGGAATGTACTGCACGGCACTGGCTCCGGTGCCGATGCAGGCGATCCGCTTGCCCGCGAGCTCGACCGAGTGGTCCCACTCGGCGGAGTGGAAGGCGGCGCCGGTGAAGGTGTCGATGCCGGGGATGTTCGGCAGCGCGGGCCGGGAGAGCTGGCCGACGGCGGGGATCAGCACGTCCGCCTCCAGGCGGTCGCCCGCGGCGGTGCGGACGGTCCAGCGGGCGGTGCGCTCGTCGTACTCGGCGTCGGTCACCTCGGTGCCGAACCGGATGAAGCGCGCCAGGTCGTGCTTCTCCGCGACCCCGCGCATGTACTCGTGGATGTCGCGCTGCTCCGAGAAGCGGCGCGGCCAGTCGGATTTCGGCTCGAACGACCACGAGTAGAGCGGCGACGGCACGTCGCAGGCCGCGCCGGGGTAGGTGTTCTCCCGCCACACGCCGCCGAGGTCGGCCGCGCGCTCCAGGATGGTGAAGTTCTCCAGTCCGTTGCGGCGCAGCTCAAGGGCGAGACCGAGGCCGGCGAAGCCGGCGCCGATGACGATGATCGACGGCGAAGTCATTACTTCAGCGTAGGCGGCGAAGCCGCAGGTCCGAAGAGAACGGCGGACAGTGAATCGAGATTTTCGGCCATATCGAGGTCTTGCGTACTGAAGTCCCCGCGAAGATTCTGCATGTGCATTTGTTCACGCACTCGGGCGCCGGTCGGGAGGGTGAAACGGCAGGTCGGGAGCTTTCGTGCATTTTGCTTCCGCTCCGGTTCATCTCGATCAGGTCGCCCTCCGGCGAACAACTGGCCGCCGCGGTGGCCGCGGGGTTACAACGGAACACGGCTCGACGGCCGGATCGGAAGTCGGCGGCGTCGCAGGGGGTGTCGCCGGCGGCCGGTCCGGCCTGCCACCTCGCTCGGATCCGATGGCAGCCGCCCTCAATTCCGGTACGGCCGTGTTGTTCTTACCGGTCGTCACACCAACCGCCTACCCTTCGGTAGCATCGCCGGTGTGATCTGGCTCATGCCCGAAAACCGCTGGTAGCGGCCGGGCGCGGGCCCCGAGAAGGGAGTTTTGCGAATGCTGAGCACCATGCAGGACGAGCCGTTGTCGCTGGCGACGTTGCTGCGGTACGCGTCGACCTTCCTCGGGGATTCGACCGTCTCCACCTGGACCGGCTCCGGCGTGCGGTCCCTGACCTACCGCGAGCTCGGCGCCGAATCGGCCCGGCTGGCGAACGCGCTGCGCGGGCTCGGCATCAACGTCGGCGACCGGGTCGGCACCTTCATGTGGAACAACAACGAGCACATGGTCGCCTACATCGCGGTGCCCGCCATGGGCGCGGTGCTGCACGCGCTGAACATCCGGCTCTTCCCGGACCAGCTGGTCTACGTGGCGAACCACGCCGAGGACCAGGTCGTCATCGTGGACGGCACGCTGCTGCCGATGTTCGCCCAGTACCTGCCGAACCTGAAGACGGTGCGGCACGTCATCGTCGCCAACGGCGACGCCGCCGCGCTGGAGGCCCCCGCGGGCGTGCAGGTGCACTCCTACACGGAACTGCTCGCGGCCCAGCCGGACAGCTACGACTTCCCGGTGATCGACGAGCGCTCCGCCGCCGCCATGTGTTACACCTCCGGCACCACCGGCGACCCGAAGGGCGTCGTCTACTCGCACCGCTCGAACTGGCTGCACGCCATGCAGGTGCTGAGCCCGGCCAGCATGAACTTCTCCGAGCGCGACTACGTGCTCGCCATCGTCCCGCTCTTCCACGCCAATGCCTGGGGGCTGCCGTACGCGGCGCTCATGTCCGGCGCGAATGTGCTGATGCCCGACCGCTTCCTGCAGCCGGGGCCGCTGCTGGAGATGATGGCCGACCAGCAGCCGACCTTCGCGGCCGCGGTGCCGACCATCTGGGGCGGCGTGCTCGCCGGGCTGGCCGCGCAGCCGCAGGACATCAGCCACCTGCGCTCGGTCGTCGTCGGCGGCTCCGCGGTGCCGCCCGCCATGATGAAGGCCTTCGAGGAGCAGCACGGCGTGAAGATCGTGCACGCCTGGGGGATGACCGAGACCTCGCCGCTCGGCAGCGTCGCGCAGCCGCCCGCCCGGGTGACCGGCGAGGAGGAGTGGGCCTACCGGATCAGCCAGGGCCGCTTCCCGGCCTCGGTGCAGGCGCGGCTGGTGGACGACTCCGGCGCCGTCGTCGCGAACGACGGGAAGTCGCTCGGCGAGCTCGAGGTGCGCGGGCCGTGGATCACCGGCTCCTACTACGCCCCGGACGGCGCCGAGATCGACCCGGACAAGTTCGACGACGGCTGGCTGCGCACCGGCGACGTCGGCATCATCAGCCCGAACGGCTACCTCACGCTGGTGGACCGGGCCAAGGACGTGATCAAGTCCGGCGGCGAGTGGATCTCATCGGTCGACCTGGAGAACGCCGTCATGGCGCACCCGGCGGTGGCCGAGGCGGCGGTGATCGGCGTGCCGGACGAGAAGTGGGACGAGCGGCCGCTGGTCGCCATCGTGCTCGCCGACGGCGCGCAGGCCGAGCCGGACGAGCTCCGCGACTACCTCGCGGACAAGTTCGCCAAGTGGCAGCTGCCGGAGCGCTGGACCTTCATCCCCGAGGTGCCGAAGACCAGCGTCGGCAAGTTCGACAAGAAGCGGCTGCGGGCGCAGTACGCCGACGGTGACCTGGAGGTCAGCACGCTCAGCTGAGCTGCTCACCACTCCAGCATGGGCAGCGGCGACGTCGGATGGGTGCGCAGCCGCTGCCCGGCCAGGGTCACCAGGCGGCGGTGGAAGCCTGCGTCCGGGTAGCGGCGGGTGAGCGCGCGGTAGCCGCGGCGGCGGACGCCGAAGCGGCCGAGCAGGGCGAGTTCGACGTCGACGGCGTCGGCCCGGCGGAAGATCTCCACCGGGTCGTCGGCCGCACCGGCCCGCCGGAGCTTGTGGTGGTGCTCGATCATGGCGGTGACCGTCGGGATCAGCTCCGCCGCGTCGGTGTCGCGCAGGTGCTGTGCGGCGAGTTCGATCGACGGCGGCAGGTAGTCGAAGGTGCCCGCCGACCAGATGCCGAGGTCGTGGAAGACGGCGGCGACCCGGAACTCGGTGCGGTCGCTCGGGCGCGGGACGCCGGGCGGGGCGACGAGGTCGCACAGTTCGAGTACCCGCAGCACGTGGTGCGTGTAGCCGGTCTCGTCCGCGCCCATGGCGGTGGTCCACGGCGCGAGCAGGGCGCCGATGTCGGCGGCGCGCGCGTCGCCGGGCGAGGTGCTGTCGGTACCGCTCATGCGCGGAGACTACGCGTGGTTCCGCGGGGAAGGTGTGTCGAGCGGGCGGCGTGCCGGGCTCGCGCGGTGGGGATGCGGTCGCGCGGGCCGCTCCTCCTCAGTCCCGCGCGCGGAGGATCAGCTCGCCGGGAATCGGCGGGTGAGGGTGCGCGTGAGGGCGGTCTTCGCGTCGGCGGCGAGCTGCCGGGTGAGGTCGCCCGCGGGGAGTTCGGGTGCGAGCGAGTGGGTTTGGCCGGCCCAGAGGTTCACGGCGTCGGGGTTGCCCTCGGCCCTGGCGGCGGTGCGCAGGCCCGCGGTGGCGTGGTGGATCTCCGGGTAGGCCACCGGGGCCGCGGCGCCGAACTCGTCCATGAAGGCATTGCGGATGCCGCGTGCCCGGCGCCCGGTGAAGGCGCGGGTGAGCGCGGTCGGCGCGGCACCGCCGATCGCGGCGCGGTGCACCGGATTGGTCCCCGCCTCCGGCGAGCGCAGGTAGGCGGTGCCGATCTGCGCGGCGGCCGCGCCCGCGGCGAGTGCGCCGGCGACTCCGGAACCGGTCGTGAGCCCGCCGGTGGCGACCAGGGGGACGTCGAGAACCGCGCCGATCAGTTGCAGCAGCGCGAGCAGCGAGAGCGGATCGGCGGCATCGTCCGCGCGGTCGTCGCGGAAGACGGCGCGATGCCCACCCGCCTCGGCCCCCTGCACGATCAGGGCATCCGCCCCGGCGTCGATCGCCTGCTCGGCCTCGCCCACCGAGGTGACCGTCACCCACACCTCGGTCCCGACCCCGTGCAGCCGCGCGATCTCGGCGGCCGATGGGCAGCCGAAGGTCACCGTCACCACCGGCACCGGCGATGCGACGAGCAGATCCAGTTTGGCGGCCCAGTCGTCGGTGTCGTGCCGCGCCGCCCCCACCTCGAAGCGGGCACCGAGCGCCGCCAGGTACTCCGCGTACACCACGGGCGCGGCGGGCGGACCCGGCGCGAAGAGATTGACTCCGAACAACCCGGAGGTCAGCCCGCGCAGAGCGGAGATCCGGGCGCTGACCTGCTCAGCGCTCAGATACCCGGCGGCCAGCAGCCCGAGCCCGCCCGCGTCGCTCACGGCCGCGGTGAGTTCGGGCGTGGAGGGTCCACCCGCCATCGGGGCGAGCACGATCGGTAATCTGATCTCGTCGATGATCACGGCCTTATTCTCCCCGATGACCTGCTGCGATCCGGATTCCGAGCCGCGCTCGGAATCCGAAGGTTGCGGAATGGTCACGACAGGGTAGAGTTCCCATCACGACGGATGCCGAAACGTTATCCGAACAGGTTTCGCCGAAGCGCCCGTTCCTCTGTCGGTTCGAACGCAAGGACGAGCTTTGTCGCAGCACCGGGTTGGCCCCGATTCGATCACCGTCATGGACCTCATCGGCGCTGCCGAGTTCAGCAAGCCGACCCGGCATCGGGCCGAGATCTCCACGGTCGACCGCGTGAAGAACGCCGCGGGTGTCGCGGTCGCCGCCGGCGCCCTCATCGGCACCGCGGGCCAGATCGCCCCCGCGCTCGCCTACGCCGCGCCGCTGCTCCCCACGCACGACGACAACACCGCGTCCGAGCCCATCGCGTTCAAGAGCATCGCCGAGGCGCCGCTCGCCGAGCAGCTCGCCGCCGCCGTGCAGCCGGTGGCGCAGCCCGCCCCGGCGCCGCAGCCGGTGGCGCAGGCCGCCCCGGTCGCGCAGCCGGTGGCCGCGCCGTTCGGCATCAACAACCTGCCGCCGGAGCTCGCCGCCCCGCTGGCCCAGGTCGAGGACATGCTGAAGGGCGTCACCCAGCAGGTGGCCCCGGCGCAGGCGGTCCGCCCGGTGGCCGGTGCGGTCAGCTCCGGCTTCGGCACCCGCTGGGGTGCCTTCCACTACGGCGTCGATTTCGCCGACGCGATCGGCGCGCCGATCCACTCGGTCAGCAACGGCACCGTGATCGAGGCCGGGCCCGCCTCCGGCTTCGGGCTCTGGGTCCGGGTGCTGCAGGACGACGGCACCACCGCGGTCTACGGCCACGTCAACGAGATGCTGGTGCACGAGGGGCAGCGGGTGAACGCGGGCGACGTGATCGCCACCGTCGGCAACCGCGGCCAGTCCACCGGCCCGCACCTGCACCTGGAGATCTGGGATCAGGGCGGCAACAAGACCGACCCCATCGCCTACCTGGCCGCCAAGGGTGTGCCGCTGCACTGGGGCCCGTCCGCGCACTGAGCGCGCCCGGCGGCGTGACATTTCGCGCCGACCGCACCGGTGCGCAGTGCACGTTGCCGCGGCAGGGGTGCCCCTCCGCCGGGTCCGCCCCCGCGGGGGTGATCGACCTGCGGAGCTGCGCTCCCGTCGAGTCCACCCCGCACGGAGCCGGAAGTGCTGCGGCCGGGCTCGCTTGCCCGAGTTCGCTGGCACGGGGGCGATGAGAATTCCGTCCGGTGGATCGCGTCGGCCGCTGTGGCGCGCGGGCCGCGCTGCTCGATGTGCGCCGGGTGCGGCCGGTTTCCGAGCCGGATGGCCGTTGGGCCCGGCGATGCCCGTCCGGCGTCGGCACCGCCCGGCGGACCCCGGTGACCTCGATCACCCTGGGGCAACGAGCCGGCCCGCACCCCCGATAACCCCCGGTCCGCCCGAGCAGCACCCGAGCCGGATCGGCGCACCATGCCTTGCTTATATGATTGCCAGGCTGTGCCGGCCGGAACGAGCCACCTTTTCCTGGGGCTTTCCGGCGGACCCGTCGAAGTGTGGCAAGGCTCGAAGCGCTCGAAGCGAGAGGTGAGATCAGTCGAATGGATGGTGTCCGTCGTTCTGCTCGGGGCAACCGCCGACGGCGTCCGGGGAGCCCGCTGTTCGGACAGCTGCTCACCGCGGCGGTGGAGTCCGCCGCCGACTCGGTGGCCATTCGCTACAACCCCACCGGTGACCCGGCCGACCAGCGCGAGCTGACCTACCAGCAGCTGGACCAGGCATCCTCCCGGCTGGCGCGGGAGCTGATCGAGCGCGGCATCGGCCCCGGTGACGTGGTCGCGGTCGGCATCGCGCGCAGCGCCGACTCGGTGCTCGCGGTCTGGTCGATCGCCAAGACCGGGGCGGCCTACGTCCCGGTCGACCCGGCCTACCCCGCCGAGCGGATCGGGCACATCGTCGCCGATTCCGGCGCGGTGCTCGGGCTCACCACCGCGGCGCACCGGGCTGCGCTCGGCGACGGCGTCGAGTGGCTGGTGCTGGACGACCCAGCCCAGGCCGAGCGGATCGCCGCGCGCCCGGAGCACCCCGTCTCCTACACCGACCGGGTGCGCCAGCTGGACGAGCGGCACCCGGCCTACGTCATCTACACGTCGGGCTCCACCGGCAAGCCCAAGGGCGTCGTGGTCACGCACGCCGGGCTGAACGGGCTGGTGGCCGCCGAGCGCGAGCACTACGGGGTCACCGGCGACGCGCGGGTGCTGCACGTCTGCTCGCCCAACTTCGACGTCTCGGTGCTGGAGCTGCTGCTCACCTTCACGGCGGGCGCGACGCTGGTCATCGCGCCGCCCGCGGTCTTCGGCGGCTTCGAGCTGGCCGATCTGCTGCGCCGCGAGCGGGTCACGCACATGCTGATCACCCCGGGCGCGCTGGAGTCGGTGGACCCCGACGGCCTGGACGACCTGCGCACCGTCGTAGTGGCGGGCGACAAGTTCGGCCCGGAGTTGGTCGGGCGCTGGGCTCTGCCCCCGGGCGTCTCCGACACCGGCGCTGAGCGCGCCTTCTACAACGGCTACGGCCCCACCGAGGCCACCATCCTGGCGACCAGCACCCCGCCGATGGACCCGGCGCAGCCGGTGACCATCGGCGCCTCCATCCCCGGTGTCGGCGCCTTCGTGCTGGACAACCGGCTGCGGCCGGTGCCTGCCGGGGTGGTCGGCGAGCTGTACCTGACCGGGCCCGCGCTGGCCCAGGGCTACCTCAACCGGCCGGGGCTCACCGCGGAGCGCTTCGTGGCCAGCCCGTTCGGCGCCGACTCCGGCGCCCCCGGGCTGCGGCTCTACCGCACCGGCGACCTGGTGCGCCGCAGCGAGACCGACGGCCCCGACGGCGGGATCATCGAGTACCTGGGCCGCTCCGACTTCCAGGTCAAGGTGCGCGGCTTCCGGATCGAGCTCGGCGAGATCGACAACGCGCTCACCGCGCACCCGGACATCGACTTCGCGGCCACCATCGGCCGCACGCTGCCCTCCGGCGCGACAGCGCTGGTCTCCTACGTGCTGCCGCGGGCAGGCGCCGAGCTGGACGTCCCCGCGCTGGACGCGCACCTCGCGGAGACGCTGCCCGGCTACATGATCCCCGCCGCGATCATGGCGCTGGATGCCATCCCGCTCACCCCGGTCGGCAAGCTGGACCGGGCCGCGCTGCCCGAGCCGGTCTTCGCGGCACGGGAGTTCCGCGCGCCGTCGACCCCGGTCGAGGAGATCGTGGCCGATGTCTTCGCGGCGCTGCTGCTGCCCGGCGCGCCGGACGAGGGCCGGGTCGGCGCGGACGACGACTTCTTCGAACTCGGCGGCAACTCGCTGCTCGCCGCGCAGGCCGCGGCCAGGATCGGCACCGCGCTCGGCGCGCGGGTGCCGGTGCAGCTGCTCTTCGAGGCGACCACGGTGGCGGCGCTGGCCGAGCGGGTGGAGCACCACGCGGGCTCGGCGGTCGGCGAGGAGCTGACCGCGGGCGCGCGCCCGGACCGGGTGCCGCTCTCCTACGCGCAGCAGCGCATGTGGTTCCTGAACCGCTTCGATCCGGAGTCGGCGGTGAACAACATCCCGGTGGCGGTGCGGCTCACCGGCGCGCTCGACGTCGCCGCGCTGCGGACCGCCGTCACCGACCTGGTGACCAGGCACGAGGTGCTGCGCACGGTCTACCCGGAGGTCGACGGCGAGGGGTACCAGCTGGTGCTCCCGGTCCACGATCCGCGGGCCGTCCCGCTCTTCGAGCCGGAACCGGCCGCCGAGGCCGCGGTGCCTGGGCTGGTCGTCGCCACCGTGACCGGCGGCTTCGACGTCACCGATGCACCGCCGCTGCGGCTGCGGCTGCTCCGGCTGAGCGCCACCGAGCACGTGCTGATCTGCGTGGTGCACCACATCGCGGGCGACGGCTTCTCCATGGGCCCGCTGACCCGCGACCTGATGACCGCCTACGTGCGGCGCCGGGACGGCGGCGCGCCGGACTGGGCGCCGCTCGCCGTGCAGTACGCCGACTTCGCGCTCTGGCAGCGCAGGGTGCTCGGCGCCGAGGAGCAGCCGGACTCGCTGCTCGCCCAGCAGATCTCGTTCTGGCGGGAGACGCTGGCCGGGCTGCCGGAGCAGCTGGAGCTGCCCGCCGACCGCCCGCGCCCGCCCGCCGCGTCGAATCGCGGCGCGGTGCTCCGCTTCGAGGTCGACGCGCACACGCACGCCGGGCTCACCGCGCTCGCGCACCGGGGCAACGCGACGCTCTTCATGGTGGTGCACGCCGCGCTCGCGGTGCTGCTCGGCAGGCTCTCCGGCACCCCGGACGTCGCCGTCGGCACCCCGACCGCCGGCCGCGGCGACGCCGCGCTTGACGACGTGATCGGCATGTTCGTCAACACCCTGGTACTGCGCACCGAGCTCGACCCCGCGGTGTCCTTCGCCGACCTGCTCGCCGAGGTCAGGGCGAAGGACGTGGCGGCATTCGGCCACGCCGACGTCCCCTTCGAGCGGCTGGTCGAGCTGCTCGACCCGGTGCGCTCGCCCGCGCGGCACCCGCTCTTCCAGGTCATGCTGACCTTCCAGAACCTGGCCCGCACCGAGCTGGAGCTGCCCGAGCTGACCGTCGGCGGGCTGGATCTCGCGGTGCCGCTTGCCAAGTTCGACCTGCAGTTCTCGCTCGCCGAGCACATCGACCGGCAGGGCGCCGCGTACGGCATCGCGGCCGAGATCACCTACGCCACCGACCTCTTCGACGAGGCGACGATCCGCCGGGTGGCCGAGCGCTTCCAGCGGGTGCTCGCCGCCGTCGCGGCCGACCCGCGGGTCCAGGTCGGCGCCATCGAGCTGCTCGACGCCGACGAGCGGAAGGCCGTGCTCACCGGCTGGAACGCCACCGAGCGCGAGCTGCCCGGCGACGAGACGCTGGTCTCGCTCTTCCAGGCCCGCGCCGCCGCCACCCCGGACGCCGTCGCGCTGGTCGGCGCCGACGGCGAACAGCTCAGCTACGCGCAGTTCGCCGCGCGAGTGCACCGGCTGGCCCGGGTGCTCACCGCCGAGGGCGTGGAGCCGGATTCCCTGGTGGCGCTCGCCATCCGGCGTTCGGTGGAGCTGGTGGTCGCCATGTACGCGGTGCTGGAGGCCGGTGCCGGGTACGTCCCGCTCGACCCGGACCAGCCCGCCGACCGGATCGACTATGTGCTGGCGACCGCCCGCCCGGCCATGGTGCTCACCACCGCCCGCGACGAGTTCCACACCGACGCCGCGCCGGTCACCGTGCTGGACGCGCTCGACCTCACCGGCACCGCCGACACCCCGCTCACCGAGCCGGAGCGCGGCGGCCCGGTGCGCGCGGGCTCGATCGCCTACGTCATCTTCACCTCGGGCTCCACCGGCAAGCCGAAGGGTGTCGCGGTGAGCCACCGCGCCATCGTGAACCGGTTGCTCTGGATGCAGGACGAATACCGGCTCACCGCCGACGACGCGGTGCTGCAGAAGACCCCGGCCACCTTCGACGTGTCGGTGTGGGAGTTCTTCTGGCCGCTGCAGGCTGGCGCGCGGCTGGTGGTCGCCACCCCGGACGGCCACCGCGACCCCGTGTACCTGGCGGAGACCATCGCCGCGCGGGGCATCACCACCGCGCACTTCGTGCCGTCCATGCTCGCGGTCTTCGTCGCCACGCTGGACGAGGCGGCGGGCGCCGCGGGCAGGCACGCCGGGCTGCGCCTGGTGTTCGCCTCCGGTGAGGCGCTGCCCGCGCCCACCGCGGCCAGGTTGCGCGAGCTGACCGGGGCCAGGCTGCACAACCTGTACGGCCCGACCGAGGCCGCGGTCGACGTCACCTACCACGAGGTCGTCGCGGCCGACACGGTGAGCGTGCCGATCGGCCGCCCGGTCTGGAACACCAGCCTCTACGTGCTCGACGCCAGGCTGCGGCCGGTGCCGCCCGGCGTGCCGGGGGAGCTGTACCTGGCAGGCAGGCAGCTGGCGCTCGGCTACCTGGGCCGCTCCGACCTCACGGCGGACCGCTTCGTCGCCGACCCGTTCGGCGCGGACGGCAGCCGCATGTACCGGACCGGCGACCTGGTGCGCTGGAACTCCGGCGGCGAGGTCGAGTACCTGGGCCGCACCGACTTCCAGGTGAAGCTGCGCGGGCTGCGGATCGAGCTGGGCGAGATCGAGGCGGCGCTGCTGGAGCAGCCCGGCGTCGACCGCTCGGTGGTGGTGCTGCGCAGGGACACCCCGGCGGGCGAGGCGCTCATCGGGTACCTGGTGCCCGCCGCCGGAGCGACCGTCGACCCGGAGGCCGTGCGCACCGCGCTCGGCGCGCTGCTGCCCGGGTACATGGTGCCCGCGGCGCTGGTCGTCCTCGACGAGTTCCCGCTGAACGCCAGCGGAAAGCTGGACCGCAGGGCACTGCCCGCGCCGGTCTTCGTCGGCGCCACCGGGTTCCGCGCCCCGCGCACCCCGATCGAGCAGACCGTCGCCGACGTCTTCGCGAGCCTGCTCGGCGGCGGCGAGGTCGGGCTGGACGACGACTTCTTCGCGCTCGGCGGCAACTCGCTGCTCGCCACCAGGGTGGTGGCGCGGGTGAACGAGGCGCTGCAGACCGACCTCTCGGTGCGCACCCTGTTCGCGGCGCCGACGGTGGCCGCGCTGGCCGGGCGGATCGTGCCCGGCTCGCGCACCGGCGGGCGCCCCGCCCTGGTTGCCGCGGCACGCCCGGAGCGGATTCCGCTCTCGCCCGCGCAGCAGCGCATGTGGGTGCTGAACCGGTTCGACCCGGAGTCCGGCGTCTACAACATCCCGTTCGCGCTGCGGCTCACCGGCACGCTCGACCTGCCCGCGCTGGAGCGCTCGGTCTTCGACGTGCTGGAGCGGCACGAGTCGCTGCGCACCCGGTTCCCGGTGGCCGGCCCGGAGCAGCAGCCGGTGCAGGAGATCCTCTCGGCCGCCGCGGCGCTGCCCGGCGGGCTGCCGGTGGAGGCGCCGGGCGACCTCATGGGCCGGGTGGTCGAGCTGATGTCGGCCGGGTTCGACGTCACCGCGGCGCCGCCGGTGCGGATCGCGCTGCTCGAGGGCGACGCGCCCGGCGAGTACCTGCTGGTCGTCGTGGTGCACCACATCTCCGGCGACGGCGCCTCGCTGGCCCCGCTCGCCCGCGACCTGATGACGGCGTACCTGGCCCGGATCGCGGGCGATGCGCCGAACTGGGCGCCGCTGCCGGTGCAGTACGCCGACTACGCGCTCTGGCAGCGCGCGGTGATCGGCACCGACGACGACCAGGCCAGCGTCGCCGCGCAGCAGCTCGGGTACTGGAAGCAGAACCTGGCCGGGCTCACCGGCGCGCTCGAGTTGCCGCAGGACCGGCCGCGCCCGGCGCTGCCGTCGATGCGCGGCGCGGCGAGCACCTGCACGCTCTCCGCCGAGGTGCACGCCGGGCTGGCCCGGATCGCGCGCGAGCACAACGCCTCGCTCTTCATGGTGGTGCACGCGGCGCTCGCGGTGCTGCTCTCCCGGCTCTCCGGCAACCGCGACATCGCCGTCGGCACCCCGATCGAGGGCCGCGGCGAGCGCGCCCTGGACGACCTGGTCGGCATGTTCGTGAACACCCTGACGCTGCGCACCGCGGTGGACGCGGGCAGCACCTTCGACGCGCTGATCGAGCAGGCGCGCGAGGTCGACCTGGCCGCCTTCGCCAACGCCGACCTGCCCTTCGAGCGGATCGTGGAGGTGCTGCTGCCCGGCCGCAGCGCCGCTTTCCACCCGCTCTTCCAGGTGGTGCTCGCCTTCCAGAACACCGAGCAGGCCACCCTCGACCTGCCGGGGCTGCGGGTGTCGGCGCTGGACGCGGGGGCCGCGCAGGCCAAGTTCGACCTGCAGCTGAGCGTCTCGCCGACGCACACCGCGGACGGCGCCCCCGGCGAGCTGGTCGCCCAGTTCACCTACGCGACCGACCTCTTCGACGAGGCCACCGTCGCCGGCTTCGGCCGCAGGCTGGAGCGGGTCTGCCTGGCGGTCGCCGCGGACGCGCAGGTCGTGGTCGGCGATATCGACATCCTGGACGAGGCCGAGCGGGACCGCGCGCTGGCCGCGCCGGAGCCGGAGACGGTGGCCGCGAGCACCAGGGGCACCGCGCTCACCCAGGCGCTCTCGCTGGCGGTGGAGGACGACCCGGAGGGGCCCGCGGTGGTCTCCGGCGAGGCCGCCGTCACCTACCAGGAGCTGGACGCCAGGTCCTCGCAGCTGGCCAGGGTGCTGATCGGGCGCGGCTGCGGGCCCGGCGTCGGGGTCGCGGTCCGGCTGGAGCGCGGGGTCGAGCAGGCGGTCGCGCTCTGGGCGGTGCTCAAGGCGGGCGCCGCGGTGGTGCCGGTCGGCACCGGCGAGGCGGTGCTCCCGCCCGGTGCGGACATCAAGGTCGGGCTGGTGCTCGGCGCCGCGCCCGGGTCGGCGGAGAGCCTGGAGTGGATCGCGCTGGACGACCAGGCGGTGCGCGCCGAGATCGGCAGCGAGTCGAGCCGCCCGGTCACCTACGCCATCCGGACCAGGGCGCTGCGCGGCGGCGACCCGGTGTTCCTCGGGCCGGTGCCCGCGGCGGCGGCGGGCACCAACGGCGGCACCAGGTCGGTGAGTTACGACGGGCTGGCCGCGATCGTGGACCGGCTGCGCGCCCGCACCGAGCTGACCTTCGAATCGCGGACCTTCCAGCACGGGCGCCCCGAGGCGTTCGCCGCGCTGGTCGAGGTGGCCGCGGCCGGGCTGGCTGGCGCCGCGCTGGTGGTGCCGGAGCACGGCCTCGGGGCCGACCCGGCGGCGGCGCTGGCCGACGAGTGGGTGACCCACCTGCTCACCGACCGCGCCGGTTTCGACCGGATCGACAGTGCTCCGCTCGCCGACCTGCAGGCCGTCGTCCTGGACGAGGGGTCGGTCACCGATCCCGGGCACTGGGCCGACGTTCCCGCGGTCTTCGGCATGCATGATCTCGCCGGTGGCACCGGCGCCATCGAGTAAGTGAGTCTCCCCATGTCCCCGGTGCTCCGATGACCCGCCCCGCCCGTACCCGCCCGACCCGGACCAGGGGACCGCGCACGATCACGCTGCCGCAGCTGCTGGCGACCGCGGTCGAGGCGAACCCGGAGGGCGCGGCGCTGGTCTTCGCGGCGGCGGAGGCGAGCGCCGAACCGGTGGGCTACGCCGAGCTGGACGCGCGCTCCAGCCGGTTGGCCCGGCTGCTGATCGAGCGCGGCGTCGGCCCGGAGGACCTGGTCGCGGTCGGGCTGCGGCGCTCGGTGGAGTCGGTGCTCGCGGTCTGGGCGGTCGCCAAGACCGGGGCGGGCTTCGTCCCGGTCGACCCGAACTACCCGGCCGACCGGGTGCGGCACATGCTCACCGACTCCGGCGCGGCGCTCGGCCTTACCGTCGCCTCGGCCCGCGCCGCGCTGCCGGACGACACCGAGTGGCTGGTCCTCGACGACCCGGCCACCGTCGCCGCGCTGGAGAACCTGCCGCCCGACGCGGTGACCCAGGCCGACCGGGTGCGCCCGGTCCGCGCCGAGCACCCCGCGTACGCCATCTACACCTCGGGCTCGACCGGGCTGCCGAAGGGCGTGGTGGTGACCCAGGCCGGGCTGGCCGGGTTCTGCGCCGAGCAGCGCGAGCGGTACGGGGTGGACGCCGCCTCCCGGACGCTGCACTTCGCCTCACCCTCGTTCGACGCCTCGGTGCTGGAGCTGCTGCTCGCGCTGGGCGGCGGCGCGACCATGGTGGTGGTCTCGCCCGAGGTCTTCGGCGGCACCGAGCTGGCCGACGTGCTGCGCCGCGAGCGGGTCACGCACGCCTTCGTCACGCCGGCCGCGCTGGCCTCGGTCGACCCGGCCGGGCTGGACGCGCTGCGCGTGGTGGTGACCGGTGGCGAGGCCTGCCCGCCGGATCTCGTGCGGCGCTGGGTCACACCGCTGCCGGACGGCGCGCGGCGCCGGTTCCACAATGCCTACGGCCCCACCGAGGCCACCGTCGCCACCAATATCAGCGCCCCCATGCTGCCCGGCGAGCCGGTGACGATCGGCGCGCCGATCCGCGGGATCGCGGCGCACGTGCTTGACGCCAGGCTGATGCCGGTGCCGGACCGGGTGGCGGGCGAGCTCTACGTGGCGGGCCCGGCGCTGGCCCGCGGCTACCACGGCAAACCCGGCCTCACCGCGACCCGCTTCGTCGCCGACCCGCTCGGCGCGCCCGGCTCCCGGCTCTACCGCACCGGTGACGTGGTGCGCGGCGCCGCCGACGGCGAGCTGGAGTACCTGGGCCGCAACGACTTCCAGGTGAAGATCCGCGGCTTCCGGATCGAGCTCGGCGAGATCGACGCGGTGCTCACCGAGCAGCGAGGAGTCGATTTCGCCGCCACCGTCGGGCACGAGCTGGACAGCGGCGCGACGGTTCTCGTCTCCTACGTGCACGGCGCCGCCGTGGACACCGCCGCGCTGGCGAGCGCGGCCGGGCAGCGGCTGCCCGCGCACATGGTGCCCGCGGCGATCGTGGTGCTCGATGCCATCCCGCTCACCCCCGGCGGCAAGCTGGACCGGAAGGCGCTGCCCGCCCCGGTCTTCGCCGCGCGCGAGTTCCGCGCGCCATCCGGCAGGCTGGAAGAGCTGGTCGCCGGCGTCTACGCGGAGCTGCTGCGGGCCACCGAGATCGGCGCCGACGACGACTTCTTCGAGCTCGGCGGCAACTCGCTGATCGCCACCCAGGTGGTCGCCAGGCTGAACGACGCGCTGGAGACCAGGATTCCGGTGCCGACGCTGTTCGAGGCGCCGACCGTGGCCGGGCTGGCGCTGCGGCTGGTCGAGTTCACCGAGAACCCGGCGCGGCTGGCGCTCACCGGCGGGCCGCGCCCGGACCGGATTCCGCTCTCCCCGGCGCAGCGGCGCATGTGGTTCCTGAACCGCTTCGACCCGGAGTCCACCGCCTACAACATCCCGATCGCGGTGCGGTTCAGCGGTGACCTGGACGTGGCCGCGCTGCGCGCCGCCGTCGCCGACCTGGCCGCGCGGCACGAGGTGCTGCGCACGCTCTACCCGCAGACCGAGGACGGCCCGGTGCAGGTGGTGCTGCCGGTGGCGCAGTCGGTGCCGGAGGTGGAGTACCGCACGGTGACCGGAGAGCAGCTCGGCGACGCGGTCGCCGAGGTGATCGGCACGCTCTTCGACATCACCGTCGAGGTGCCGGTGCGGGTGGCGCTGCTCGCGGTGCGGCGCGCGGATGGGCTGCCGCCCGAAGAGCACGCGCTGGCCATGGTGGTGCACCACATCACCGCCGACGGCTCCTCGATCGGCCCGCTGACCCGCGACCTGATGACCGCGTACGTGGCACGGGCGGGCGGCACCGCCCCGGAGTGGGCGCCGCTGCCGGTGCAGTACGCCGACTACAGCCTGTGGCAGCAGGAGCTGCTCGGCAGCGAGCGCGACCCGGATTCGGTGGCGGCCAGGCAGATCGCCTTCTGGCAGGACGAGCTGGCCGGGCTGCCGGACCAGATCGAGCTGCCGGCCGACCGCCCGCGCCCGGCCGTGCAGTCCTACGCGGGCGGCATGGTCGAGGTGCGGATCGACGCCGGGACGCACCGCGCGCTCGGCGAGCTGGCCAGGGCCAACGGCGCCACGCTCTTCATGGTCGTGCACACCGCGCTCGCGGTCTGGGCCGGGCGGCTCTCCGGTGCGAACGACGTCGCCGTCGGCACGCCGATCGCGGGCCGGGACGAGGTGGCGCTGGAGCAGCTCATCGGCATGTTCGTGAACACCCTGGTGTTCCGGACCAGGCTCGACCTCGGCGCGCCCTTCACCGACCTGCTGAAGCGGCAGCGCGACACCGACATCCAGGTCTTCGCGCACGCGGACGTGCCCTTCGAGCGGCTGGTCGAGGTGCTCAACCCGGAGCGCTCCACCGCGCGGCACCCGCTCTTCCAGCTCGGGCTCTCCTTCCAGAACCTGGCCCCGACCACGCTGGAGCTGCCCGGGCTCGCCGTCTCCGCGGTCGACTTCGAGACCGCGATCTCGCAGTTCGACCTGCACTGGATGATCGGCGACGCCTACGACGAGGACGGCGCGCCCGCCGGGATCGGCGGCGTCGTCACCTACGCCACCGCGCTCTTCGACGAGTTCACCGTGCGCGGCTTCGTCGACCGGTTCGTCCGGGTGCTGCGCGCGGTCGCGCAGGCGCCGGAGACGCCGGTCGGCGACCTGCCGCTGCTGCAGCAGCACGAGCGCGACCGGCTGCTGCTCGCCCGCAACGCCACCGCGCACCCGGTCGACCCGGCGGCCACGCTGGTCTCGCTGCTCGACGCCACCGTCGCGGAGCACCAGGCGGGCACCGCGCTGATCGGCCCCGCGGGCAGCACGCTCGACTACGGCGCGCTCGGCGCCCGGGTGAACCGGCTGGCCAGGCACCTGATCTCGCTCGGGGTCGGGCCGGAGACCAGGGTGGCGCTCGCGTTGCCGCGCTCGGTGGAGCTGGTCGTCGCCATGTACGCGGTCTCGGTGGCCGGCGGCGCCTACGTGCCGCTCGACCCCGCGCAGCCCGCGCAGCGCACCGGCCACATCCTGAGCACGGCCGCCCCGATCTGCGTCCTCACCGACCTGGCCACCGGCTTCACAACCCCCGACGCCCCGGTGCTCGTCCTGGACGACCTGCGGCTCGACGGCTACGACGACGGCCGGGTCGACGATGCCGAGCGGCTCGCGCCGCTGCACCCGGCGAACACCGCCTACGTCATCTTCACCTCCGGCTCCACCGGCCGGCCGAAGGGCGTCGCGGTGTCGCACGGCGCCATCGTCAACCAGCTGCTGTGGAAGCGCGCGGAGTTCCGGCTCGGCGCCGAGGACGCGGTGCTGCTCAAGACCGCGGCCACCTTCGACCTCTCGGTCTGGGAGTTCTGGTCGGCCGTGGTGTGCGGCGGCTCGCTGGTGATCGCGGACGCCGACGGCCACCGCGACCCCGGCTACCTGAACGAGCTCATGGCGAGGGAGAAGGTGACCACGCTGCACGCGGTCCCCTCCATGCTGGACGCACTGCTCACCGAGGCCGACGGCAGCCTGCCCGCCTCGCTGCTCCGGGTGCTCGCCATCGGCGAGGCGCTGCCCGCGGCGGTGGCGCAGCGGTTCCGCCGGGCGAACTCGGCGGAGCTGTTCAACCTGTACGGCCCGACCGAGGCCGCGGTCTCGATCACCGCGCACCGGGTGACCGGCGCCGACCAGCACGCCGTCTCGATCGGCGATCCGGAGTGGAACTGCCAGGTCTACGTGCTCGACCCGCGGCTCAACCCGGTGCCGATGGGCGTGGCGGGCGAGCTGTACCTGGCGGGCGCGCAGCTGGCCCGCGGCTACTTCGGCAGGCCGGAGCTGACCGCCGACCGCTTCGTCGCCAACCCGTTCCGGGCGGGCGACCGGATGTACCGCACCGGCGACCTGGCCGCCTGGAACCCGCTCGGCGAGCTGGAGTACCGCGGCCGCACCGACTTCCAGGTGAAGGTGCGCGGCTTCCGGATCGAGCTCGGCGAGATCGAGGCCGCGCTGCTGGAGCAGCCGGACGTGGCGCAGGTGGCGGTGCTGGCCAGGCCGGGGCCGGACGGCACCGGCGAGCGGCTGGTCGCCTACCTGGTCGGGAAGGCCCCCGACGTCGAGCGGGTGCGCACCGCGCTCGCCGCCAGGCTGCCCAGCTACATGGTGCCCGCCGCCTTCGTGCTGCTCGACGCGCTGCCGCTGACCGTGAACGGCAAGCTCGATCGCGCCGCGTTGCCGGAGCCGCAGGCCGAGCAGGCGGTCTTCCGCGCGCCCGATGGCCAGGCCGAGCTGGTGCTGGCCGAGATCTTCACCGAGCTGCTCGGGGTCGAGCGGGTCGGCGCGGACGACGACTTCTTCGCGCTCGGCGGCGACTCCATCGCCTCCATCCAGGTGGTGGCGCGGGCCCGCACCCGCGGCGTGACGATCAGCCCGCGCGAGGTGTTCGAGCACCGGACCGTCGCCGCGCTCGCCGCCGCGTCGACCGCCGAGCCGCCGGACGACGGCCTGCTCCCGCTCACCCCGGACGGGCTGCGGCTGCTCGCCGACGCCCCCGCCGGGATCGAACTGCGCGCCATCGAACTCGACGTCCCGGTCGGCACCGCCACCGACCAGGTCTGGGCCGCCGCCGACGGCGTGCTGGCCAGGCACCCCATGCTCTCCGCGCGGCTGGTCCGCACCGAGGAGGGCGAGCCCGCCTTCGAGCTGGTGCCGCCGACCGGCCGGGCCGAGGCGTACTGGCTGCTGGACGCGGCCGAGGTGGAGCCGGGCGAGTACGACCAGGTGGTCGAGGCCGTTGCCGCGCAGCTGGATCCGGCCGCCGGGGCCAATGTCCGGTTCGTGCTGATCACCCCGGCCCAGCCGGACCAGGGCGGCACGCTGCTCGTGGTCGCCAACGGCCTGGTGATCGACGACGCCGCCTGGCGGATCGTGGTGGACGAGCTGAGCGCGGTGTGGTCCGGCGGGCACGCCGCGCCCGCCGTCACCGGCACCGGGGCCGGCGGGCTGGTCCGTGCGCTCGCCGCCCGCGCCGCCGCCCCCGCGACCCTGGCCGAGCTGGAGTGGTGGCGCGCCGCCGTCCCGCGCGGTGGCCGCCTGTACCCCGGCGACCTGCGCATCCGCGGCAGGCTGTCGGCCCGGATCACCAGGGAGGCCGCGGGCGCGGTCGCCAGGGTCGCCGACGCCTACCACGCCACCGTGGAGGAAGTGCTGCTCACGGCGCTGGCGCTGGCCCTCGCCGACCCGACCGCGCCGGAGCAGATCGGCAGCGTCGTCCGGCTCACCGCCGACGCCAGGACCGGCGACCCCGCCGACTTCAGCGGCTCCGGCACCGCCGCCGCGGATTTCGTCGCCGCCTTCACCACCACCTACCCGCTCGCGCTGCGGCTGACCGGGATCGACTTCGCCGAGGTGCTCGACGGCGGCCCGGCCGCGGGCGTCGCGCTCGGCCGGGTCAAGGAGATGTGCCGGGCGGTGCCAGCGGGCGGCGTCGGGTTCGGGCTGCTCCGGTACGCCAACCCCGCCACCGCCGGTGAGATCGCCCGGCTGGACCGCGGCCTGCTCGGGCTGCGCTACCGCGACCTGCGCCCGGCCCGGGTGCGGGTCGACTCCCCGGTCGACGACCTGGTCCTCGACCTCACCGTCGACGCCACCCAGGACGGCCTGGTCGCCCGGTTCGACTACGCCGCCGCCGTGCTCGATCTCCCCGACGTGCAGACCTTCGCCGAGCGCTGGGTGCGCGCGCTCGGCGGGCTCGCCGAGCACGGCAGGCAGCCGGAGGCGGGCGGCCACACCCCGTCCGACTTCCCGCTGGTCTCGCTGGACCAGCGCGACGTCGATCAGCTCACCAGGGGCTACCCGGAGCTGGCCGACGTCTGGCCGGTGACGCCGCTGCAGTCGGGCATGCTCTTCCACGCGCTGCTCGCCGCAGGCTCGGTGGACGCGTACACCATGCAGTTCGGGCTGCACCTGACCGGGCCGGTGGACGCCACCAGGCTGCGCGCCGCCGCCGAGCTGGTGCTGGTCCGCTACCCGAACCTGCGGGTCGCCTTCGCCGAGGACGGCGCGGGCGAGCCGGTGCAGGTGGTGCTGGACGCGGTCCGGCTGCCCTGGCGCTTCGTCGACCTCGGGCACCTGGCCGAGCTCCCGGCGGACGCCGCGCGGGCGCGGGTGGTCGCCAACGACCTGGCCACCCCGTTCGACATGCACGAGGCGCCGATGCTGCGCTTCACCCTGATCCGGACCGCCGCCGAGCGGCATCAGCTGCTGGTCACCGCGCACCACATCCTGGTGGACGGCTGGTCGATGCCGCTGCTGCTCCGCGACCTGCTCACGGTGTACGCACTGGTCGGGCGGGTGCGGCGGCCGCTGGGCGAGCCGATCGGCTCGTACCGCGACTACCTGCTCTGGCTCGCCGCGCAGGACCGCGGCGCCGCGCGCACCGCCTGGCGGGCCGCGCTGAGCGGGATCGACGAACCCACCGCGCTGGTGCCCGCGCTCCCGGAGTCAGGGCCGGGCGAGGCCGGGTTCGGCGAGGCGGGGATCGGCGAGGCCGGGTTCACCCTCTCGGTCACCCGCTCCGAGGCGCTGAGCCGGCTCGCCGCCGAACTCGGCGTCACGGTGAACACCGTCGTGCAGGCGGCGTGGGGGCTGCTCATCGGGCGCAGCACCGACCGGGACGACGTGGTCTTCGGCGCCACCGTCTCCGGCCGCCCGCCGCAGCTGCCCGGGGTGGAGACGCTGGTCGGGCTGTTCGTGAACACCGTTCCGGTCCGGGTCCGGCTGGAGCCCGGCGCCACGCTGGCCGCGCTGCTGCGCACGCTGCAGCTGGAGCAGGCCGCGCTGCTCGACCACCACCACGTCGGGCTGGCCGAGATCCAGGAGCTGGCCGGGGTCGACCCGCTCTTCGACACCCTCGTCGTCTTCGAGTCCTTCCCGATCGACAAGGCCGCGCTGGAGCGCGCCGGGCTGGAACAGCCGGGCGGGATCGACGGCATGCACCTGGCCGGGGTCGACGTCGTCAACAACACGCACTACCCGATCACCGTCATGGTGGTGCCCGGCAGGCAGCTGCAGGTGACGCTGAAGCACCGCAGGGACGTCGTGAACGACGCCGCCGCCGCGCTGCTCGCCGAGCGCTTCGCCGCGGTCGTCGACCGCTTCGCACGCGACCGCAACGCGCGCGTCGCCGAGGTGGAGCTGCTGACCGACGCCGAGCGCGCGGCGCTCGCCGCGGCGAACGACACCGAGGTGCCGGAATTCCGGGACGAGGCCACCCTGCTCACGCTCTTCGACGCGCAGGTGGCCCGCACCCCGGACACCCCGGCGGTGATGTACGAGGACACCAGGCTCAGCTACAGCGAGCTCGACCTGCTCGCCCGCGCGCTGGCCCAGGTGCTCACCGAGCGCGGCGTCGGGCCGGGCAGCCTGGTCGGCATCGCCATGCGCCGCTCGCTGGAGCTGGTCGCCTCGATCTACGCGGTGCTCCGCACCGGCGCCGCCTACGTCCCGATCGACCCGGACCACCCCGCCGAGCGCAGCGAATACGTGCTGACCAGCGCCGCCCCGCTCTGCGTGCTCACCACCGCGCGGGACGCCTTCACCACCGACAGCGACGTCGAGGTGGTCGAGCTGGATTCGCTCTGGCTGCCCGACCCCGATTCGCTGCAGGCCGAGCCGCCGGCCTCCCCGGCACTGCCGGACGGCGCCGCCTACGTCATCTACACCTCGGGCTCCACCGGGCGGCCCAAGGGCGTGGTGATCACGCACCGGCAGATGGTGAACCAGTTCCGCTGGGCGCAGTGGACCTACCCGCACGGCGCGGGCGACCTGGTGCTGCACAAGACCCCGATCACCTTCGACATCTCCACCTGGGAGCTGTTCTGGCCGCTGCAGACCGGGGCAACGGTGCTGATCGCGGAGCCGGACGGCCACCGCGACCCCGCCTACCTGCTGCGCGAGCTCACCGAGCGCCGGGTCACGGCGGTGCACTTCGTCCCGTCCATGCTCGCGGCGTTCCTGGACGAGCTCGCCGAGCTACCCCGGGTCGAGCTGCCCGCGCTGCGCTGGGTCTTCGCCGCGGGTGAGGCGCTCGGCGCCGAGCTCGCGGCCCGCTTTGCCGAGCTGCTGCCGGAGGCGTACCTGGTGAACTGGTACGGCCCGGCCGAGGCCACGGTGGTCACCGCGTACGCGGTGAGCGGCCGGGCGCGGCGCGGCGGCATCCCGATCGGCGCTCCGGTGGCGAACACCGAGGCGCTGGTCCTGGATCGGCAGCTGGCGCCGGTGCCGTTCGGCGCCGCGGGCGAGCTGTACATCGCGGGCGTGCAGCTGGCGCGCGGCTACGCCAACGCGCCGGGGCTGACCGCCGAGCGCTTCGTCGCGCACGGCGGCGGGCAGCGGCTCTACCGCACCGGCGACGTGGTGCGCTGGCGTCCCGGCGGCGACGGCGCGCCGGTGCTGGAGTACCTGGGGCGCAGCGACTTCCAGGTCAAGCTGCGCGGCCAGCGGATCGAGCTCGGCGAGATCGAGAGCGTGCTGCTCGGCCACCCCGCCGTGCGGCAGGCCGTGGTCACGCTGGTGCGCGGCGACAACGGCGACCGGCTGGTCGGCTACCTGGTGCCGGAGCCGGGCGCGGGCGAGGCGCAGCGCGCGGTGCTCGCGCACGCGCGGTCCGCGCTGCCCTCCTACATGGTGCCGTCGGCGCTGGTCCTGCTCGACGCCATGCCGCTGAATGCCAGCGGCAAGCTGGACCGCAGGGCGCTGCCCGCGCCCGAGCTGAGCAGCAGGCCCTACCGGGCCGCGCTCTCGCCGCTGGAGCAGACCGTCGCCGGGCTCTTCGCCGAGGTGCTCGAGCTGCCGCGGGCCGGCATGGACGACGACTTCTTCGAGCTCGGCGGGAACTCGCTGCTCGCCACCAGGCTGGTCGCGCGGCTGCGCGCGGTCACCGGCGTCGACGTCCGGGTGCAGTGGCTCTTCGCCGACGCGACGGTCGCCGCGGTCACCACCCGGGTGCGCGCGGTCTCCGCCGGGCAGGACGAGCCCGAGCACGATTCGGACGCCGCGCTCGGCGTGCTGCTCCCGCTGCGCGGCAGCGGTCGCGCGGAGCCGCTCTTCTGCCTGCACCCCATGTACGGCCTGGCCTGGAGCTACGCCGGGCTCGCCGCGCACATCGACCAGGACCGGCCGATCCTCGGTATCCAGTCGCCCGCGCTCACCGAGGACGGCTACCTGGCCGGCTCGCTGCCGGAGATCGCCGAGCGCTACCTCGCCGAGATCCGCGCGGTGCAGCCGCACGGGCCGTACCACCTGCTCGGCTGGTCGCTCGGCGGCATCGTCGCGCACGCCATCGCGACCACGCTGCAGGCCGAGGGCGAGGAGGTCGCGCTGCTCGCCATGCTGGACAGCCACCACGAGATCGACATCTCCGACTTCCGCTCGGCGCTGCGCGCCGCGCTCGGCGAACTCGGCATCGACGACGCGGTGCTCGGCGCGCTGCCGGACGACCCCGACCACGACCTCACCGAGCTACCGGACGCGGCGCTCGCCCTGCTGCACGCCGCGGTGCCCGCGGAGGCCGCGGTGCTCACTCCGGAGCGGGTGCGGCGGATCTACCGCAACGCGGTACGCTCTGCCGAACTCATCAACCGGTACCGCCCCGAGGTGTTTCGCGGTGCGCTGCAGTACTTCAGCGCCGCCGTGCAGCCGCGCCCCGGCGCGGCGGCGGCGTGGCGGCCGTACGTGGACGGCGAGGTCGTCGACCGGCCGGTGGACGCCACGCACGACCAGATGGCCGAGCCCCGTGCGCTCGCCGAGATCGGGCCGCAGCTGGACCGGCTGCTCGATCGTCGCTGATCGGGTAACTGGCTGCTCGCTATTCGGTTGCTGCCCAACATCCTGGCCAAGTGCCGCAGTGATAGCAAGTCGGCTGGTCGTATGACGTAGATCTCCGGGGCGCGCTTGCTGAATCGGAGAGCGCCCGGCACCCTGGAGGGTGGTCGGCCTCGATCGTCGAACTCGATCAGGCGATTTATCCCCACATGAAGTGGTGAACGGCGGGTAGGAGCCCATCGCACGCGAATCGCGGTGATAGGGAACGTTCATCACAGTGTGCTCGTGCGGGGTCCTCATAGGCGTGTGGTGTTCTTCGATGATGGGTGGGTAATCGTGTTGCTGGTTGGTATGCCAGAAGTAAGCTCGATCATCGAGGGGGCCCGCGCATGACCAGCTCGACCAGAACCAAGCCCACCCGCATCCGCCGCGCCAGGCTGGTCGCGCTGCCACAGCTCATGGCCGCCGCCGTCGAGGCGAACCCGAACGGCACCGCCGTGGTCTTCGCCGGGGCGGACCGCGGCTACGGCAGCCTCGGCTACGCCGAACTCGACGAGCGCTCGAACCGGTTGGCCCGGTTACTGCTCGACCGCGGCATCGGCCCGGGCGACCTGGTGGCCATCGGCATCCCGCGCTCACCGGAGTCGGTGCTCGCGGTCTGGGCGGTGGCGAAGACCGGGGCGGGCTTCGTCCCCGTCGACCCGCGCTACCCGAGCGACCGGGTGGCCTACATGGTGCGCGACTCCGGCGCGGTGCTCGGGCTCACCGTCACCGCCGAGCGCGCCGAGCTACCCGGCGACGTCGAGTGGCTCGCCATCGATACCGCGGCGGCGCAGCGCTTCTCGCTGGAGCCGGTCTCCACCGTCGACCGGCCGCGCTCCCTGCGCGCGGCCGACGCGGCCTACGTCATCTACACCTCGGGCTCCACCGGAAGGCCGAAGGGCGTCGTCGTCACCCAGGCCGGGCTGAAGGGCTTCTGCGACGAGCAGCACGAGCGGTACCGGGTCGGCACCGAGTCCAGGACACTGCACTTCGCCTCGCCCTCCTTCGACGCCTCGGTGCTGGAGCTGCTGCTCGCGCTCGGCGGCGCGGCCACCATGGTGGTGGCCGACCCGGCGATCGTCGGCGGCGACGAGCTGGCCGGGCTGCTGCACCGGGAGCGGGTGACGCACGCCTTCATCACCCCCGCCGTGCTCGCCTCGCTCGACCCGGCCGGGCTGGACGAGCTGCGCGTGGTGGTCGCCGGCGGCGAGGCGTGCCCGCCGGAGCTGGTGCGGCGCTGGGTGCGGCCGCGCGGCAACGGCCGGTTCCGCGAGTTCTACAACGGCTACGGCCCCACCGAGACCACGATCATGACCAATATCAGCGGCCCGCTCGTCCCCGGCGAGACGGTCACCATCGGGGCGCCGATCCGGCGCGTGCTGGAGTACGTGCTCGACGAGCGGCTCGGCCCGGTGCCGGAGGGGGTCGCGGGCGAGCTGTACATCACCGGCGCGCAGCTGGCCCGCGGCTACCACGAGCGGCGCGGCCTCACCGCGGCCCGGTTCGTGGCGAACCCGTTCGGGGAGAGCGGCTCCCGGCTGTACCGCACCGGCGACCTGGTGCGCAGGCTCAGCTCGGGGGATGTCGAGTACCTGGGGCGCAACGACTTCCAGGTGAAGATCCGCGGGTTCCGGATCGAGCTCGGCGAGATCGACGCGGTGCTCGCCGCGCACGAGTCGGTGGACTTCGCGGTGACCACCGGCGTCGAGCAGGCGACCGGCGCGACGGTGCTCGTCGCCTACGTGCACGCCGCGGCGGGCGCCGCGATCGAGGTGCCGGAGCTGACCGGGTGGGCGGAGTCCAGACTGCCCTCGCACATGGTGCCGACCGCGATCGTCGTGCTGGACGCCATCCCGCTGACCCCGGTCGGCAAGCTGGACCGGGCCGCGCTGCCCGCGCCGGTCTTCGAGCACCGCGCCTACCGCGCCCCGGAGACGCGGGTGCAGAAGCTGGTCGCCGAGGTGATCGCGGGGGTGCTCGGTGCCGACGGGATCGGGCTGGACGACGACTTCTTCGAGCTGGGCGGGAACTCGCTGCTCGCCACCCAGGTCGCGGCGCGGATCGGCGCGGCGCTGGAGACCGGCGTCCCGGCCCGGGCGCTCTTCGAGAACACCACGGTGGCCCGGCTGGCGGCCGCGGCGGAGCGGCTCGCCGGCCGCGGCGGCAGGCCCGCCCTGACCGCCGGGCCGCGGCCGGCGCGGATTCCGCTCTCGCCCGCGCAGCAGCGCATGTGGTTCCTGAACCGGTTCGACCGCGGGTCGGCGGCGTACACGATCCCGGTCGCGGTGCGGCTGCGCGGCGCGGTCGACGCCGCGGCGCTGATCCTGGCCATCGCGGACGTGGTGCAGCGGCACGAGGTGCTGCGCACGGTGTACCCGGAGACCGACACCGGGCCGATGCAGGTGGTCATGCCTGCGAGCGCGGTCGCGGAGCCCGCCGTCCGCGGGCTCGACGCCGCGGAGCTGCCCGCCGCGCTGGCCGAGCTGATCGCGACCCCCTTCGACGTCACCACCGAGGTGCCGCTGCGGGTCGCCCTGTTCGAGCTCGGCGCGGACGAGTGGGTGCTCGCCATGGCGATCCACCACGTCAGCGGCGACGGCTCCTCGATCGCCCCGCTCACCGGGGACCTCATGGTCGCCTACCTGGCCCGCACCGCGGGGGAGGCGCCGCGCTGGGCGCCGCTGCCGGTGCAGTACGCCGACTACAGCATCTGGCAGCGCGCGCTGCTCGGCGTCGAGGACGACCCGGGCTCGGTCGCGGCCGCGCAGCTCGCGCACTGGCGGACGGCGCTCGCCGACCTGCCCGACCAGCTGGAGCTGCCGACCGACCGGCCGCGGCCGCCGGTGCAGTCCTTCGCGGGCAGCTCGGTGCCGGTGCGGATCTCGGCCGAGACGCACGCGGCGCTCACCGAACTGGCCCGCGCCCGGGGCGCGACGCTGTTCATGGCGCTGCACACCGCGCTCGCGGTGCTGCTCGCCCGGCTCGCCGGCACCGACGACGTTGCGGTCGGCACGCCGATCGCAGGCCGCGGCGATGCGATCCTCGACGACCTGATCGGCATGTTCGTGAACACCCTCGTCCTGCGCACCCGGTTGGCGCCGGGCGACCGGTTCGACGCGGTACTGGCCAGGCAGCGGGAGAGCGATATCCAGGCGTTCGCCAATGCCGACGTCCCGTTCGAGCGGCTGGTCGAGGTGCTCGACCCGGCCCGCTCGCAGAGCAGGCACCCGCTGTTCCAGGTCGGGCTCTCCTTCCAGAACTTCGGCACCACCGATTTCGAGCTGCCCGGGCTCACGGTCTCCGGGCTCGACCTGGAGATCGCGCTGTCCCAGTTCGACCTGCACCTCGTGGTCGGCGACGAGTACGCGGCCGACGGCTCGCCCGCGGGCATCTCCGGCGTCCTGACCTACGCCACCGCGCTCTTCGACCGCGCGAGCGCCGAGCAGCTGGTACACCGCTTCCTCCGGCTGCTCGACGCCGTGCTCGCCGACCCCGGCATCCCGGTCGGCGACATCCCGCTGCTCGACGCCGCCGAGCGGCGAAACGTCCTCGCCTGGAACGAGACCGCGCACCCGGTGCGCTGGACCCGGCTGCACCAGGGCTTCGACGAGCGCGCCGCCGCCGATCCCGCCGCGGTGGCGCTGGCGGGCGAGTTCGGCGAGCTGGGCTACGGCGAGCTGTCGGCCGCCGCGAACCGGGTGGCGCGGCTGCTGCGCGCGGCGGGCGTCGGCCCCGAGGTCTCCGTTGTGCTCGCGCTCCCGCGCGGCCCGGAGCTGGTCACCGCGATGCTCGGGGTGCTGCGGGCCGGGGGCGCCTTCGTCCCGCTCGACCCCGCACACCCCGCCGACCGCGTGCGGCACATCCTCGACACCACCCGCCCCGCGGTGCTGATCACCGAGCCGGGCATGCGGCTTCCGGTCGAGGTCGACCCGCGGACCGCCCGCTGCACCCTCGCCGATGCGGCCACCCACGCCGCCGACCCGCTGCCGCAGGACACCGTTCCGGACCGGCGGCACCCGGCCTACACGCTGTTCACCTCCGGCTCCACCGGGCGGCCCAAGGGCGTCACCGTGCCGCACGGCGCCGCGGCCAACCAGATCGCCTGGCTGGTCGCCGAGTACGGCATCGGCCCCGCCGACGGCTACCTGCAGAAGACCGCGCCCACCTTCGATCTCTCCATCTGGGGTTTCTTCGTGCCGCTCGCGGCGGGGGCGCGGATGGTGCTCGCCGAGGAGGGCGGGCAGCGCGACGCCGGGTACATCGCGGAGCTGATCCGGCGGCACGGCGTCACCGTCACCGACTTCGTGCCGTCGCTGCTCGCGGTCTTCGCCCAGCACGCCCGGCCGGCGGAGCTGGCCGGGCTGCGCGACGTCCTCGTCATCGGCGAGGCGCTGCACCCGGAGACGGTGGCGGCGTTCCGGCGGGTGAGCCGGGCCAGGCTGCACAACCTGTACGGCCCGACCGAGGCCGCCGTCTCGATCACCGCGCACCCGGTCACCGAGCTCGACAGCGCGGTGGTGCCGATCGGCGTGCCGGAGTGGAACAGCACCGCGCACGTGCTCGACGCCAGGCTGCGGCCGGTCCCGCCCGGTGTGCGCGGTGAGCTCTACCTCGGCGGCGCGCAGCTGGCCCGCGGCTACGCGGGCCGCCCCGAGCTGACCGCGGAGCGCTTCGTCGCCGACCCGTTCGGCGCGGGCGCGCGGCTCTACCGCACCGGCGACCTGGTGACGAGGCGCGCGGACGGCGAGCTGGTCTACGCGGGCCGCGCCGACTTCCAGGTCAAGTTCCGCGGCCAGCGCATCGAGCTCGGCGAGATCGAGACCGCCTTGCTGGCGGTGCCCGGCGTCGCGCAGGCGGTCGTGCTGGTGGCCGACGGCGACGTCGGCCAGTTCCTGGCCGGGTACGTGACCCCCGCGCCCGGCCGCGACCTCGACGGCGACGCCGTCCGGAGCGCGGTGCGCGGCGCGGTGCCCGGGTACATGCTGCCCGCGGTGGTCACCGTGCTGCCCCGGCTGCCGCTCAACCCGTCCGGCAAGCTGGACCGGAAGGCGCTGCCGGTGCCGACGTTCCGGGCGCGCGAGTTCCGCGCGCCGGTCACCGCGGTCGAGCAGACCGTGGCCGGGGTCTTCGCCGAGGTGCTCCGGGTGCAACGGGTCGGCCTGGACGACGACTTCTTCGAGCTGGGCGGCAATTCGCTGCTCGCCACCCAGGTGGCGGCCCGGCTCGGCGCCGCGCTCGACACCACGCTGCCGGTGCGCGCGCTCTTCGAGGCGGGCAGCGTCGCCGCGCTCGCCGCCCGCGCCGAACAGCACGCGGGCAGCGGCGGCCGTCCGGCGCTGACCGCCGTGCGGCGGCCCGACCCGGTGCCGCTCTCGCTGGCCCAGCAGCGCATGTGGTTCCTGAACCGCTTCGACCCGGCCTCCGCGGTCTACAACATCCCGATCGCGGTCCGGCTCAGCGGCGAACTGGACACCGCCGCCCTCGCCGCGGCCGTGCGTGACCTGGTCGCCAGGCACGAGGTGCTGCGAACCGTCTACCCGGAGGCCGCCGACGGCCCGGTGCAGCGCGTGCTCCCTGCGGACGCGGCGGTCGGCGGGCTCTACCCGGTGGCGGTGCGCCCCGGCGAGGTCGCCGAGCGGGTGACCCGGATCGCCACCACCGGTTTCGACGTGACCACCGAGGTGCCGCTGCGGATCGCGCTCTTCGAGGTGGCGGGGACCGCCGGGTACGTGCTGGTCTTCGTCGCGCACCACATCGCAGCGGACGGCTGGTCGGTCGGGCCGCTCACCCGCGACCTCATGGTGGCCTACGCCGCGCGCTCGGCGGGCGCCGCACCGGAGTGGGCGCCGCTGCCGGTGCAGTACGCGGATTTCAGCGTCTGGCAGCGGGAGCTGCTCGGCGCCGAGGACGACCCGTCGAGTCTGCTCGCCATCCAGACCGGGTACTGGCGGAAGACGCTGGACGGCCTGCCCGACGAGCTGGCGCTGCCGACCGACCGGCCGCGGCCGAACGTCTCGCACTCCGCCGGGGCGAGCCTGGATTTCGAGATCCCCGAGGAGCTGCACCGCGGGCTGCGCCTGCTCGCCACCGAGCACAACGCCACGCTCTTCATGGTGGTCCAGGCCGGGCTCGCCGTGCTGCTCGCCCAGCTCTCCGGCAGTGCCGACATCGCCATCGGAACCCCGGTGGCCGGGCGCGGCGAGGCCGAGCTGGACGACCTGATCGGCATGTTCGTCAACACCCTCGTGCTGCGCACCGAAGTCGCGCCCGCGGACGGGTTCGGCGCGCTGCTGCGTCGGGTGCGGGAGACCGACCTGGCGGCGTTCGCGCACGCCGACGTGCCCTTCGAGCGGCTGGTCGAGGTGCTGTCGCCGCCGCGCGCGCAGGCCAGGCACCCGCTCTTCCAGACCGCGCTGACCCTGGTCAACGCACCGATGACCGAGTTCGAGCTGCCCGGCCTCCTGGTCGCGGGCATCGAACCACCCGCACAGCCTGCCAAGTTCGACCTGCAGTGGACGCTCCAGGAGCGTCGTGCGGGAGCGAGCGCGCCCGCTGGCATGGCGGGTTCGGTGACCTACGCGACCGACCTCTTCGACGCCGACACCGTGCGCGCGTTCACCGAGCGCCTCGTGCGCGTACTGGCCGCGGTGGTGGCCGACGCCGAAAAACCGGTCGGCTCGGTCGATCTGCTCGACCCCGCCGAGCGCGCCGACCTGATCTCGCGGGCCTGCCCGCCGCCGCAGGCGCCGCGGCTGCTGCCCGAGCTGTTCACCGCCGGTGCGCCCGCCGCGCCCGCGGTGGTCGACGACGGGCGGACGCTCACCTACCGGGAGCTGAACGAGCGCGCGAACCGGCTGGCCCGGCTGCTGATCGCCGCCGGTGTCGGAGCGGAAGACGTGGTCGCGCTGGCGATCCCGCGCTCGATCGAGTCGGTGGTCGCGCTCGCGGCCGTCGCCAGGACCGGCGCCGCCTTCCTCCCGATCGACTCCAGGAACCCCGTCGACCGCATCGCCTTCATGATCGACGACGCAGGCGCCCGGATCGGGCTCACCGCGGGCGGCGTCCGCGCGCAGCTGCCGGGCACCGCGTGGTGGCTGGTGCTGGATGACCTCGATACCCGCGGCTTCGACGCCTCCCCGGTCACCGACGCCGAGCGCCGCGTGCCGCTGCACCCGGACCACCCCGTGCACATCATCTACACCTCCGGCTCCACCGGCCGGCCCAAGGGCGTCGTGGTGAGCCACCGGTCGCTCGCCAACTTCGCCGCCGACCAGGACCGGCGCTTCGAGCTGAGCGCCCGGACCCGGGCGCTGCACTTCGCCTCGCCCTCGTTCGACGCCTCGCTGCTGGAGCTCTTCCTCGCGATCCTGCGCGGCGGGACCCTGGTCGTGGTCCCGCAGAGCGTGTACGGCGGCGCGGAGCTCGCCGAGCTGATCCGCGAGCAGCGGGTCACCCACGCCGTCATCCCGCCCGCCGCGCTGGCCACCTTCGACCCGTCCGGGCTGAACACGCTGCGCGTGGTGATCGCCGGCGGCGAGGCCAGCCCGCCGGAGCTGATCGCCAGGTGGGCCGCCCCGCTCTTCGACGGCACCGTGCGCGCCTACCACAACGGCTACGGCCCCACCGAGACCACGGTGTGCAGCAACACCAGCGCCCCGCTGGTCCCCGGCGAGACGGTGACCATCGGCGGCCCGCAGCGCGGCACCCAGTCGCTGGTCCTGAACGCGCGGCTGCAGCCGGTGCCGGTCGGCGTCTCCGGCGAGCTCTACATCGCCGGGGTGCAGCTGGCCCGCGGCTACCACGCCAGGCCGGGGCTGACCGCCGACCGCTTCGTCGCCAACCCCTACCGCGGCGGCGAACGCATGTACCGCACCGGCGACGTGGTCCGCTGGACCCGCGGCGGCGAGGTCGAGTACGTCGGGCGCGCCGACTTCCAGGTCAAGATCCGCGGCTTCCGGATCGAACTCGGCGAGATCGACGCCGCGCTGGCCGCGCACCCGAGCGTCGACTTCGCGGTCACCATCGGCCACCGCGGCGAGACCGGGGTCGCGAACCTCGCCGCCTACGTCGTCGCCGCCCGCGGCCGCACGGTCGACACCGCCGAGCTGGCCGCGCACCTGCGCGAGACGCTGCCCGCCTACATGGTCCCGGCCGCCGTCACGGTGCTGGACCGGCTGCCGCTGACCACCGTCGGCAAGCTCGACCGCGCGGCGCTGCCCGCGCCGGTCTTCACCTCCGAGGTCGCCTTCCGCGCCCCGCGCACGCCGGTCCAGCAGACCGTCGCCGACGTCTTCGGCCTGGTGCTGGCCGTCGAGCGGGTCGGCCTGGACGACGACTTCTTCACCCTCGGCGGCAATTCCCTGCTCGCCACCCGGGTGGCCGCCCGGCTCGGCGCCGCCCTGAACACCAGGGTGCTGGTCCGCACCCTCTTCGAGACCTCGACGGTCGCGGAACTCGCCGCGGTGCTGGAGCGGGAGTCGGGCACCGGTGCCCGCCCCGCCCTGGTCGCGGCCGAGCGCCCGGAGCGGATTCCGCTCTCGCTCGCCCAGCAGCGCATGTGGTTCCTGAACCGCTTCGACCCCGATTCGGCGGTCTACAACGTGCCGATCGCGGTCCGGCTCACCGGCGAGCTCGATATCGCCGCGCTGGCGGCGGCGATCGCCGATCTCGTCCGGCGGCACGAGGTGCTGCGCACCGTCTACCCGGAGACCGCGGACGGCCCGGTGCAGCGGGTGCTCGACGTCGAGCGGGCGATCGGGGCCGGGCTGCCGGTCGCGGAGGTGTCGCCCGGCGAACTCCCCGCGCGGGTGGCCGCCGTGGTCACCGCCGGGTTCGACGTGACGACGGAGGTGCCGCTGCGGGTCGCGCTGTTCCGGATCGCGGGCGCGGACGAGTTCGTGCTGGTCTTCGTCGCGCACCACATCGCCGCCGACGGCTGGTCGGTGGGGCCGCTGACCCGCGACGTCATGGTGGCGTACGCGGCGCGGGCGGCGGGAACGGCGCCGGAGCCGGCGCCGCTGCCGGTGCAGTACGCCGATTTCAGCGTGTGGCAGCGGCGGCTGCTCGGCGACGAGTCGGACCCGGCGAGCGTGGCTGCGGTGCAGACCGCGTACTGGCGGAGCGCGCTGGCCGGGCTGCCGGTCGAGCTGGAGCTGCCGCTGAACCGGCCGCGCCCGGAACTCGCCACCCACGCGGGCGCCGGTCACACCGTCGCCATCGACGCCGAGCTGCACCGCGCCCTGCGCGGGCTCGCCGCCGACCACACCGCGACGCTCTTCATGGTCGCCCAGGCCGCGCTCGCGGTGCTGCTCGCGCGGCTCTCGGGGAGCACCGACATCGCCATCGGAACCCCGGTGGCCGGCCGCGGCGAGGCCGAGCTGGACGACCTGGTCGGCATGTTCGTCAACACCCTCGTGCTGCGCACCCCGGTGGCCGGGCAGGATTCCTTCGAGGCCGTGCTGCGCCGGGTCAGGGACACCGATCTGGCGGCGTTCGCGCACGCCGACGTCCCCTTCGAGCGGCTGGTGGAGGTGCTCGACCCGCCGCGCTCGCAGGCGCGGCACCCGCTCTTCCAGGTCGCGCTCTCGCTGGCCGACCTGCCGGCCGCGGAGTTCGCGCTGCCCGGGCTGACCATCGCCGGGGTCGAGGCGGACGCGCACGTCGCCAAGTTCGACCTGCACTGGAACCTCACCGAGCTGCCGGAGAACGGCGGCATCGCGCTCGGCGTCAACTACGCCACCGACCTCTTCGACGCCGCCACCATCGAGACCTTCGCCGAGCGGTACCTGCGGGTGCTGCGCGCCGTCGTCGCCGACGCGGGCGCACCGACCGGCGACATCGACCTGCTCGACGACCGCGAGCGGGCGCTGGTCACCCGCGACCCGGCAGGCACCGGAATCGCGGCCGACCCCGGCGGCACCCTGCTCGATCTCTTCGCCGCCGCGGTGGCGGAGCGCGGGCAGGCGCCCGCGGTGACCTACGGCGCCGAGACGCTCTCCTACGCCGACCTGGACCGGCGCTCCACCGTGCTGGCCCGGCGGCTCGCCGCCGCGGGCGCGGGCCCGGAGACGCTGGTCGCGGTGCTGCTCCCGCGCTCGCCGGAGCTGGTCGTCGCGCTGCTCGCGGTGCTGAAGTCCGGCGCGGGGTACGTGCCGATCGACCCGGCCTACCCGGCCGAGCGCATCGCCTACGTCCTCGCCGACGCGCGCCCCGCGAGCGTCGTGCTCGCCTCGGGCATCGAGGTCGAGCTGCCGCCCGGCCTGCCCGTGGTCGAGGCCGCGAACCTGGACGAGGGCGATGCCGCGCCGATCACCGGTGCCGCGCCCACCCCGGACACCATCGCGTACGTCATCTACACCTCGGGCTCCACCGGCCGCCCCAAGGGCGTCGCGGTCCCGCACGGGAACGTGGTCCGGCTGCTCGCCAACACCGCAGCGGACTTCGGCTTCGGCCCGGACGACGTGTGGACCCTGTTCCACTCCTTCGCCTTCGACTTCTCGGTCTGGGAGCTGTGGGGCGCGCTCGCCTTCGGCGGCGAGCTGGTGGTGGTCGACCAGGCCACCGCGCGCTCGCCGGAGCAGCTGCTGGAGCTGCTGCGGGCGAAGCGGGTGACCGTGCTCAACCAGACGCCGTCCGCCTTCTACCAGCTCGCCGAGGCCGAGCGGGGCTCCGCCGCGCCGCAGCGGTTGCGGTACGTGATCTTCGGCGGCGAGGCGCTGGAGCCGCGCCGCCTCGCCGGCTGGGTCGCCAGGCACGGCGACCGCGCGCCGCGGCTGGTGAACATGTACGGCATCACCGAGACCACGGTGCACGTCACCTACCGCCCGCTCGACGCCGCGACCATCGACGCGGGTGCGGGCAGCGTCGTCGGCCTGGCCATCCCCGGCCTCGACCTGGAGCTGCTCGACGACCGGCTGCGGCCGGTGCCGATCGGGGTCGCGGGGGAGATGTACGTCGGCGGCGGCCAGCTGGCCCGCGGCTACCTGGGCAGGCCCGCCCTCACCGCCGCCCGCTTCGTCGCCGGGCCGGACGGCACCCGCCGCTACCGCTCCGGCGACCGCGCCCGCTGGACCCGCGACGGCGAACTCGAGTACCTGGGCCGCGCCGACGACCAGGTGAAGGTGCGCGGCTTCCGCATCGAGCTCGGCGAGATCGAGGCGGCGCTGCTGACCCGGCCCGGAATCGCGCAGGCCGCGGTGGTCGTGCGCACCGACCGGCCCGGCGACGCCAGGATCGTCGCCTACGTCGTCCCGGCCCCCGGCGCGCCCGCGCTCGACCCGGGTGCCCTGCGCACCGGCGTCGCCGAGGTGCTGCCCGGCTATATGGTCCCCTCGGCCTTCGTCCCGGTCGACGCCATCCCGCTGACCGTGAACGGCAAGCTCGACCGGCGCGCCCTGCCCGCCCCGAGCTACGCCGCCCGCGAGTTCCGCGCGCCGTCGACCCCGGCCGAGGAGACGGTGGCCGCGGTCTTCGCCGAGGTACTCGGCACCGAACGGGTCGGCGCCGACGACGACTTCTTCGAGCTCGGCGGCAACTCGCTGATCGCCACCCGGGTCGTCACCCGGCTGCGCGAGCGCACCGGCACCGAGCTCCGGGTCGCCGTCTTCTTCGACGACCCCACCGTGGCCGGCGTCGCGGCCCGGATCGTCGCCGCGCACTCGGGCGACGACGCCGCCATGGGGGTGCTGCTGCCGATCCGGCGCACGGGCGACCGGCCGCCGCTCTTCTGCCTCCACCCCTACACCGGCCTGGCCTGGAGCTTCGCCGGGCTGGCCCGGTTCCTCCCGGCCGACCAGCCGATCTTCGGGCTGCAGACGCCCGCGCTCACCGAGGACGACTGGCATCCGACCTCGCTCGACGACTTCGTCGAGCGGTATGTCGCGGAGATCAGGAAGGTGCGGCCGACGGGGCCGTACCGGCTGCTCGGCTGGTCGATCGGCGGGGTGCTGGCGCACGCCGTCGCGGTGCGGCTGCAGCGCGACGGCGCCGAGGTCGAGCTGCTCGCGGTCCTGGACGGCACCCCGGCCGTCGACTTCGCCGATTTCCGGCGCGCGGTGCGCTCCGCCTTCGCCGAGGTGGGGATCGCGCCGGCGGCGCTGCCCCCGGAGGAGGACCTCGGCGACCTGAGCGAGGCGGCACTCGAGGCGCTGGCCGCCGCGATCCCCGCCGAGCTCGCGGTGCTGGACGCCGCCCGGCTGCGGCGCATCTACCGCGGCGCCATGAGCGTGGTCGAGCTGGTCGGCCGGTCCGGCTTCGGCGTCTTCCGCGGCCCGATCGAGTTCTTCCGCGCCACCCGGCCGGACCCCGGCGGGGTGCTGGTCGACCCCGCCGAATGGGCCCCCTACACCGACACCCCGGTCATCGACCACCCCGTCGACACCTCGCACCTGCTCATGACCACCCCGGAGGCGCTCGCCCGGATCGCACCCCGCTTGACCGAGATCCTCGATAAATAGCGCCACGCCCGGCGCTGTGAACTGCATCTCGCGCGGCATTGTTGCCATGCTGTGCGGATGCCCTGCACCCTGGAGTGCGTAGCGTCCGCCAACTGGGCCGAGTGCCCGGAGCGCGGTTCCCCCCGGGAACCCGCGCCGCGCGGACGCCGCCCGACTGTGCCCGCACCGGTGGTAACGGACCATGCGCCCGTACTCGATGCTTGTTCTGGGGGCCAGTCGGTAGTGACAGGGGAGCGGACGATCGGTGGGTGTGACGTGCTGGCTGGTGGGCGACGGGGAGACGTGGCTGTCGGGGTGAGCTGGGAATGACCAGTCCCGCCCGGCCGAGGGCTGCGCGCACCCGCAGGTCGCGCCTGGTTTCGCTGCCCCAGCTGATGACATCGGCGGTGGAGGCGAACCCGGACGGCACCGCGGTGGTGTTCGCCGGGGCGGACGAAACCTACGGCAGCCTCGGCTACGCCGAGCTCGACGAGCGCTCCAACCGGCTCGCCCGGCTGTTGCTGGCGCGCGGGGTCGGGCCTGGCGATCTGGTCGCGGTCGGCATCCCGCGTTCGCTGGAGTCGGTGCTCGCGGTCTGGGCGGTCGCCAAGACCGGCGCCGGGTTCGTCCCGGTCGATCCCAGGTACCCGCGGGAGCGGGTCGCCTACATGGTGCGCGACTCCGGCGCGCTGCTCGGGCTCGCGGTCGGCGCGGTCAGCGCCGAGCTGCCGGAGACGGTGGAGTGGCTCGCGATCGACGCCGACCTGGATCTGGAGGCGTGGTCGCCGGAGCGGGTCACCACCGCCGACCGGCGCCGGGCGCTGCGCCCGGACGACGCCGCCTACGTCATCTACACCTCGGGCTCGACCGGGCTGCCCAAGGGCGTCGTCGTCACCCAGGCCGGGCTGAAGAGCTTCTGCGACGAGCAGCGCGACCGGTACCGGGTCGACAGCGATTCCCGCGCACTGCACTTCGCCTCGCCCTCGTTCGACGCCTCGGTGCTGGAGCTGCTGCTCGCGCTCGGCGGCGCGGCCGCGCTCGTCGTGGTCGACCCGGCGATCTTCGGCGGCGACGAGCTGGCCAGGCTGCTCCGCCGGGAGCGCGCCACGCACGCCTTCATCACCCCGGCGGTGCTCGCCTCGCTCGACCCCACCGGCCTGGACGAGCTGCGCGTGGTGGTCGCGGGCGGCGAAGCGTGCCCGCCGGATCTGGTGCGGCGCTGGGCCTTCGACGGCCGCGAGTTCTACAACGGCTACGGCCCCACCGAGACCACCATCATGACCAACATCAGCGATCCGCTCGTCCCCGGCGAGCCGGTGACGATCGGCAGGCCGATCCGCAACATCACCGAGTTCGTGCTGGACGAGCGGCTCGGCCCGGTGCCGGACGGCGTCGTCGGCGAGCTCTACATCACCGGCGCGCAGCTGGCCCGCGGCTACCACGCGCGGCCCGCGCTCACCGCTGCGCGCTTCGTCGCGAACCCGTTCGAGGAGAGCGGCTCCCGGCTCTACCGCACCGGCGACCTGGTGCGCAGGCTGCCCTCCGGTGAGATCGAGTACCTGGGGCGCAACGACTTCCAGGTGAAGATCCGCGGCTTCCGGATCGAGCTCGGCGAGATCGACGCGGTGCTCGCCGCGCACGACGGGATCGACTTCGCGGTCACCGTCGGCCACGAACTCGACAGCGGCGCCACCATTCTCGTCTCCTACGTGCACGCGGCCGGGGGCGCGCCGGTGGACACCGCGGCGCTGACCGAGCTGGCCGAGGCGCGGCTGCCCGCGCACATGGTGCCGACCGCGGTCATGGTGCTCGACGCCATCCCGCTCACCCCGGTCGGCAAGCTGGACCGCCGCGCGCTGCCGGAGCCGGTGCTCGACCACAAGACCTACCGGGCGCCGGAGACGCCGGTGCAGCTCGCCATCGCCGATGTGCTCGCCGAGGTGCTCGGCACCGAGCGGGTCGGGCTGGACGACGACTTCTTCGCGCTCGGCGGCGACAGCATCACCGCCATCCAGGTGGTCTCCAGGGCACGCGCCCGCGGCGTCGTCTTCACCCCGCGCGAGGTCTTCGAGAGCCGCACGCTGGAGGCGCTGGCCGGGCGGGCGCACACCGCCGAGCCGGAGGCCGCCGCGGCCGAGCTCGAACTCGCGCCGGTGCCGGAGGCCGAGCGGGAGCGGCTGGCGCTGCGCTACCCCGGGCTGGCCGAGGTGTGGCCGCTGACCCCGCTGCAGTCCGGGATGCTCTTCCACGCGCTGCTCGCCGAGACCTCGATCGACGCGTACATGACGCAGTTCGTGATCGATCTGGGCGGCCGGGTGGACGCCCAGCGGTTGCGCGCCGCGGCCGCCGCGGTGCTCGACCGGCACGACAACCTGCGGGTCGCCTTCGCCGAGGACGGCGAAGGCAACCCGGTGCAGGTGGTGCTCGACCGGGTCGAGCTGCCCTGGCGCACGGTGGAACTCGCGCACCTCGACCCCGACACCGCGGCGATGGAGACCGACCGCCTGCTCGCCGCCGACCTGGCCGAGCGCTTCGACATGCGCCGCCCCCCGCTGCTGCGCTTCGCGCTCATCCGCACCGCCCCCGACGCCTGGCGGCTGCTGGTGACCGCGCACCACATCCTGATCGACGGCTGGTCCATGCCGCTGCTCATGCAGGACCTGCTCACCGTCTACGCGCTCGGCTCCGCCGCCGCGCTGCCCCCGGTGCGCTCGTACCGGGAGTACCTGGCCTGGCTGGCGCACCGCGACCAGGGCGAGTCCGTCGACGCCTGGCGCGCGGCGCTGGCCGGCTTCGCCGAGCCGACGCCGCTCGCGCCCGCCAGGCGCGGTCGCGAGCTGGCCGACGGCATCGGCGAGCTCGGCTTCGCGCTGAGCGCCGAGCAGACCGCCGGGCTGGCCCTGCTGGCGAGCGAGGTCGGGGTCACCGTGAACACCGTGGTGCAGGCGGCCTGGGGGCTGCTCGTCGCCCGCTCGGTCGACCGCGACGACGTGGTCTTCGGCGCCACCGTCTCCGGGCGGCCGCCGCAGCTGCCCGGCGTCGAGTCCATGGTCGGGCTGTTCCTGAACGCCATCCCGGTGCGGGTGCGGCTCGGCGCGGACAGCACGCTCACCGAGGTGCTGCGCGCCCTGCAGGCCGAACAGGCCGGGCTGCTGGACCACCACTACGTGGGGCTGAGCGAGATCCAGGCGGCCGTCGGCGTGCCCGACCTCTTCGACTCGCTGCTGGTCTTCGAGTCCTTCCCGGTGGACGCCGCCGCGCTCACCGACGCCGCCGACGCCCTGGACGGCATGGTCATCACCGGCGCGACCGGGGTGAACGGCTCGCACTACCCGCTCACCGTCATGGTGGTGCCGGACCGGGAGTGGCAGCTGCAGATCAAGTACCTGCGCGAGGTCTTCGACGACGAGCAGGTCCGGGTGCTGGCCGACCGGTTCGCCGCGCTGCTGGCGCGGTTCGTGGCCGAGCCCGGTGCCAGGGTCGCCGACATCGACGTGCTCACCGACGCCGAGCGCGCGGTGCTGGCCCGGGTGAACGACACCGCCGCGCCGGAGTTCGCGGACGGGGCCACGCTGGTCTCGCTCTTCGACGCCCAGGTCGCGCGGACACCGGACGCCGCCGCGGTGCTCGCCGACGGCGAGACGCTGACCTACCGGGAACTCGACGCCCGCTCCCGCGAGCTGGCCGGGTACCTGGCCGGGCGCGGGGTCGGCCCGGAATCGCTGGTGGCGGTGGCCATGCGGCGCTCGGTGGAGCTGGTGGTCGCGGTCTACGCCGTGCTGCGCACCGGGGCCGGGTACGTGCCGATCGATCCGGATCACCCGGTCGAGCGCAGCGAGTACGTGCTCGGCAGCGCCGGGCCCGCGCTGGCGCTGACCACCGGGCGGGACGGGTTCGCCACGGCGGCCGATGTGCCCGTTGTGGTGGTCGATGATGTCGTCGGACAACCTTTCTCGGGTGTAGAGCCGCGGCCGGGGAATGTCGCGTACGTGATCTACACCTCCGGGTCGACCGGGCGGCCGAAGGGTGTGGTCATCACCCATCGGCAGATGGCGAACCAGTTCCGGTGGGCGCAGCGGGAGTACCCGCACGGCGTCGGCGACGTGGTGCTGTTCAAGACGCCGAGCACCTTCGACATCTCCACCTGGGAGCTGTTCTGGCCCCTGCAGACCGGTGCCGCGATCGTGGTCGCGGAGCCGGAGGGGCATCGGGATCCGGCGTATATCGCGCGGGTGCTGGCCGAGCACTCGGTGACGGCGGTGCACTTCGTGCCGTCGATGCTGGAGGCGTTCCTCGATGCCGTGCCCGAGGTGTCGCTGCCGTCGCTGCGCTTCGTCTTCGCCGCCGGTGAGGCGCTCTCCCGGGAGACGGCCGTGCGCGCCGCGGCGCTGCTGCCCGGCGTCCGGCTGGAGAACTGGTACGGGCCCGCCGAGGCGACCGTGGTGAGCTCCTTCCCCGCCGCCGCGGCGCGCGGGGGGACCGGTGTGCCCATCGGGGCGCCGGTGGCCAACACCGGTGTCGCCGTGCTGGATCGGCAGCTGGTTCCGGTTCCGGTCGGTGCGGCCGGTGAGCTGTATGTGTCCGGTGTGCAGCTGTCGCGCGGGTATGCCGCGGCGCCCGGGTTGACCGCGGAGCGGTTCGTCGCGGGCCCGGACGGAACCCGGCTCTACCGGACCGGTGACGTGGTGCGCTGGGTGCACGCCGGTGCCCGATCGGCGCTGGAGTACCTGGGCCGCAGCGATTTCCAGGTGAAGCTGCGCGGCCAGCGCATCGAGCTGGGCGAGATCGAGAGCGTGCTGCTCGCGCACCCGGCCGTGCAGCGGGCCGCGGTGCAGCTGGTCCGCGGCGCCACCGGTGACCGGCTGGTCGGCTACGTGGTTCCCGCACCGGGTGTGGAGATCTCCGGGAGCACGCCGTCGGTCACCGAAGCCGACCTGCTGGCGCACGTGCGCGCCGGTGTGCCGTCCTACATGGTCCCCTCGGCCCTGGTCGTGCTGGACTCCTTCCCGCTCAACCCCAGCGGCAAGCTGGACCGCCGCGCCCTCCCGGTCCCTGCGGCCGCGGCGCGCGCCTACCGCGAGCCGGCGACCGAGGCCGAGCGCGCGGTCGCGGGCGTGTTCGCCGAGGTGCTCGGGGTCGAGCGGGTCGGCGCGGACGACGACTTCTTCGAGCTGGGCGGCAACTCGCTCGTCGCGACCAGGGTCGCGGCCCGGCTCGGCGCGCTGACCGGTGCCAGGGTGCCGGTGCGCACGGTGTTCGAGCGGACCACGGTCGCCGGCCTCGCCGCCGCGCTCCCGAGCGGCGCTGCGGGCGAACGGCTTCCGCTGGTGGCGGGGGTGCGCCCGCCGCGGGTGCCGCTCTCGCTGGCCCAGCAGCGCATGTGGTTCCTGAACCGCCTGGACCCGGAGTCGGCGGTCAACAACCTGCCGGTCGCGGTCCGGCTCACCGGAACCCTCGACACCGCCGCCCTCGCCCGCGCCGTCGCCGACGTCGTGGCCAGGCACGAGACGCTGCGCACGGTCTACCCGGCCGACACCGACGGCATCCCGCACCAGGTGGTGCTCCCGGTGGACCGGGTCGCCCCCGCGCTGACCCCGATCCCCGCCGACCGGCTGGACGAGCAGCTCGCCGAGGTGCTCGGCACCGGCTTCGACGTGACCGTCGACCCGCCCTTCCGCGCCGCCCTGCTGGAACAGGGCTCGGGGGACTATGTGCTCGCCTTCGTCGCGCACCACATCAGCGCCGACGGCTGGTCCATGGGCCCGCTGACCCGCGACATCATGCTCGCCTACGCGGCCCGCGCCGCCGGGCAGCCGCCCGCCTGGCCCCCGCTGCCGGTGCAGTACGCCGACTTCAGCCTCTGGCAGCGCGCCGTGCTCGGCGCCGAGGACGACCCGGACAGCCTGCTCTCCGCCCAGGCGGCGTACTGGCGCGACCGCCTCGCCGGGCTCCCCGCCGAACTCGCGCTCCCCGCCGACCGCCCGCGCCCGGCCACCCAGTCCTTCGCGGGCGGCAGCCACGGGTTCCTGATCGACCCGGCCCTGCACGCCGCGCTCACCGAACTGGCCCGCGCGCACGGCACGACCCTGTTCATGGTGCTGCACGCCGCCCTCGCGGCCCTGCTCGCCCGGCTCTCGAACAGCCTCGACATCGTCGTCGGCACCCCGGTCGCCGGGCGCGGCGAAGCCGAGCTCGACGACGTCATCGGCATGTTCGTGAACACCCTCGTGCTGCGCACCGAGATCACCCCCGGCGCCGGCTTCGACACCCTGCTCGCGCAGACCCGCGACCACGACCTGGCCGCCTTCGCGCACGCCGACATCCCCTTCGAGCGGCTGGTCGAGCTCCTCGACCCCGAGCGCTCCACCGCGCGGCACCCGCTCTTCCAGGTGATGATCTCGCTGCAGAACCTGCCGGCCACGAGCCTGGAGCTTCCGGAGCTGCGGGCCGACGCCGTCGACTTCCCCATCGACACCGCCAAGTTCGACCTCATGCTCGCGCTGCGGGAGGCGGGCGAGCACGGCATCGCCGCCGAGTTCTCCTACGCGAGAGACCTGTTCGACCCGGAGACCGTCGCCGGTTTCGCCGAGCGCTACGTCCGGCTGCTCACCGGCATCGCCGCCGACCCCGCCGCGCCCGTCGGCGACATCCCGCTGCTCTCCGCCACCGAGACGGCGAACCTGCCGCACACCGTCGAACCGCGGGACCTGGGCCCGACGCTGCTGCTCCCCGACCTCTTCACCGAGCAGGCCCGCCGCACCCCGGACGCCACCGCGCTGATCGACCCCGACGGCAGCATCCTTACCTATGCCGAGTTCGGCGCCCGGGTGCACCGCCTCGCGCGCCGCCTCGTCGAGGCAGGCGTCGGCCCGGAGACCCTGGTCGCGCTCGGCCAGCGGCGCTCGGTCGACCTGGTGGTCTCCGCCTACGCGGTGCTGGCGACGGGCGGCGGCTACGTCCCGCTCGACCCGGACCAGCCCGCCGACCGCATCGGCCACATCCTGGACACCGCCGCCCCGGTCCTGACGCTCACCGCCGACGGCTTCGACGCGGGCGCGCACCCCGCGCTCGACCTCGGCGCCGTCGACCTCACCGGCTACCTGGACACCCCCCTCACCGACGCCGACCGGAACGCGCCGCTGCGCCCGCACAACCCGGCCTACGTCATCTTCACCTCCGGCTCGACCGGCCGCCCCAAGGGTGTCGCGGTGCCGCATGCCGCGGTGGTGAACCAGGTTCGCTGGATCACCGCGGAGTACGGGATCGGCGCGGACGATGTGGTGCTGTTCAAGACCCCGGCCACCTTCGACGTGTCGGTGTGGGAGCTGTTCGGCCCGCTGAGCGTCGGCGGCCGGATGGTCGTCGCGAGCCCGGACGGCCACCGCGACCCCCGCTACCTCGCGGAGGTGATCGCCGAGCAGCGCGTCACCATGACCTCGTTCGTGCCGTCCATGCTGAGCGTCTTCGCCGCGAGCGCCGACCCGGCGGCCATCACCTCGCTGCGGGCGCTGCTGCTCGCCGGTGAGGCGCTGACCGGCGCCGTCGTTGACGCCGTCCGCCGGATCACCCCGGCCGCGCTGTACAACCTGTACGGCCCCACCGAGTTCACCGTGCACGCCACGCACACCCCGGTCCCGGCCGCGGTGCCCGGCGCGGTGCCGATCGGCACGCCGGTCTGGAACGCCGCCGCGTACGTCCTCGACGCCAGGCTGCACCCGGTGCCCGCCGGGGTCGCGGGGGAGCTGTACCTTGCGGGCGCGCAGGTGGTGCGCGGCTACGCGGGCCGCCCCGACCTCACCGCCGACCGCTTCGTGGCCGACCCGTTCGGCCCGGCGGGCACCCGCATGTACCGCACCGGCGACCTGGTCCGCCGCGGCCCCGACGCCGCCCTGACCTACCTGGGCCGCACCGACTTCCAGGTGAAGCTGCGCGGCCTGCGCATCGAACTCCAGGAGATCGAGGCCGCGCTCACCGCGCACCCGGACGTCACCCAGGCGGTCGTCGTCCTGCACACCGACCCGCACACCGGCGACCGCCTCGTCGGCTACGTGGTCCCCGCGACGGCCGACCAGGCCGCGCTGCGCGCGCACCTCGGCACCCGGCTGCCCGGCTACATGGTGCCCGCCGCGCTGGTCCCGCTGGAGGCCATGCCGCTGAACGCCAGCGGCAAGCTGGACCGGAAGTCCCTGCCGGAGCCGGTCTTCGAGAAGGCCGCCTTCCGGGCCCCGGTGACCCCGGTCGAGCAGATCGTGGCCGGGGTCTTCGCCGAGGTGCTCGGCACCGAGCGCCGGATCGGCCTGGACGACGACTTCTTCGGCCTCGGCGGCAACTCGCTGCTCGCCACGCAGGTGGTGGCGCGGATCGGGGCGGCGCTGGACGCGCACATCCCCGTCCGGGTGCTCTTCGAGATCGCCACCGTCGGCGGGCTGGCGGCCCGCGCCGAGCAGGCCGCGGGCGGCGGCGCCCGGCCCCCGCTCACCGCCGCGCCCCGCCCGGCGCACATCCCGCTCTCGCCCGCCCAGCAGCGCATGTGGTTCTTGAACCGCTTCGACCGCGGCTCGGCCGCCTACACCATCCCGGTCGCGGTCCGGCTGCGCGGCGCGCTGGACACCGCCGCCCTGCGCGCCGCCATCGCCGACGTGGTGGAGCGGCACGAGATCCTGCGCACCGTCTACCCGGAGACCGCGGACGGCCCGGCCCAGGTGATCCTGGCGCCGGAGCAGGCGACGCCGAAGCTGCGCGTCCGCCCGCTCACCCCCGACGAGATCCCCGGTGCCCTGGCCGAACTCGTCACCGCGGCCTTCGACGTGACCGCCGAGGTCCCCCTGCGGGTGGTGCTCTTCGAGCTCGCCCCGGACGACTTCGTGCTGGCCATGGCGATCCACCACGTGTCCGGTGACGGCGCCTCGGTCGCCCCGCTCACCCGCGACCTGATGATCGCCTACGCGGCCCGCACCCAGGGTGATGCCCCCGGCTGGGCGCCGCTGCCGGTGCAGTACGCCGACTACAGCATCTGGCAGCGCGACCTGCTCGGCGCCGAGGACGACCCGGAGTCGCTCGCCGCCGAACAGCTCGCCTACTGGACGCGCACCCTCGCCGGGTTGCCCGACCAGCTGGAGCTGCCCACCGACCGCCCGCGCCCCGCGGTGCGCTCCTACGCGGGCGGTGTCGTCCCGGTCGAGATCGACGCCGAGACGCACGCCGCGCTCACCGACCTGGCCCGCGCGCAGGGCGCCACCCTGTTCATGGTGGTGCACACCGCGCTCGCGGTGCTGCTGGCCCGGCTGGCCGCCACCGACGACGTGGTGATCGGCACCCCGATCGCGGGCCGCGCCGAGCCCGGCCTGGACGACCTCATCGGCATGTTCGTCAACACCCTTGTGCTGCGCTCGCGAATCGCCCCGCACGAGCGCTTCACCGAGCTGCTCGCCCGCCAGCGCGGCACCGACATCCAGGCCTTCGCGCACGCCGACGTGCCCTTCGAGCGGCTGGTCGAGGTGCTGAACCCGGCCCGCTCGCAGGGCAGGCACCCGCTGTTCCAGGTCGGGCTCTCGTTCCAGAACTTCGCCGCCGCCGAGCTGGAGCTCCCCGGGCTGAGCCTCTCCGGGGTCGAGATCGACACCGCGCTCTCGCAATTCGACCTGCACCTGATCGTCGGCGACAACTACGGCCCCGACGGCGTCCCCACCGGCATCGTCGGCGGCCTCACCTACGCCACCGACCTCTTCGACCGCGCCACCGCCGTCGAGTTCGTCGCCCGGCTGCAGCGGGTGCTGCGCGCCGTCGTCGGTGACCGGGCGAGCACCGTCGGCGACATCCCGCTCACCGGCACCGCCGAGGCCGAACGGGTGCTGCGCGAGTGGAACTCGACCGCGCACCCGGTGCGCTGGGAGCTGCTGCACCAGGGCTTCGAGGAGCGGGTGCGCGCCGAGCCGGAGGCCGTCGCGCTGGTCGCCGGGGCCGAGCGGCTGACCTTCGCGGAGCTCTCCGCGCGGGTGGAGCGGCTGGCACGGGTGCTCGCGGCGCGCGGGGTGGGGCCGGAGGTGCCGGTGGCGCTCGCGCTGCCGCGCGGGGTCGAGCTTGTGGTCGGGATGTACGCGGTGCTGCGGGCGGGCGGCGCCTTCGTGCCGATCGACCCGACGCACCCGGCCGAGCGGATCGGCCACATCCTGGACATCGCGCGCCCCGCGGTGGTGCTCATCTCCGCCGAGACCGGCTTCCCTGTCCAGCTGGAGGCGCCGCTGGTGGTGCAGGAGCTGGACGGCGAGCCCGGCTTCGACGGCCCGCTTCCGGTGCCGTCGCCGGACAACCCGGCCTACACCCTCTTCACCTCCGGCTCCACCGGGCGCCCCAAGGGCGTCACCATCACGCACCGGGCGGTGGCCAACCAGATCGCCTGGATGGCCGCGCACTACGGCTTCGGCCCGGACGACGTCTACCTGCAGAAGACCGCCTCCACCTTCGATGTCTCGATCTGGGGCTACTTCCTGCCGCCCGCGAGCGGCGCCCGGCTGGTGCTCGCCGCCGACGGCGCCCAGCGCGATCCCAGGCAGATCGCCGAGCTGGTGCGCGCGCACCGGGTGACCCGCACCGACTTCGTCCCCTCCATGCTGAACGTCTTCGCGCAGTACGCGGCCCGCGCCGACCTGGCCACGCTGCGCGACGTCTTCGTGATCGGCGAGGCGCTGCCCCCGGAGACGGTGGCGGCGCTGGCCAAGGTCTCCGACGCCGCCGTGCACAACGTCTACGGCCCCACCGAGGCCGCGGTCTCGGTGACGTACCACGAGGTCACCGCCGCCGACACCGCCATCGTCCCGATCGGCGTCCCGGAGTGGAACTGCACCGTCTACGTGCTGGATTCGCGGTTGCGGCCGGTTCCGGCTGGAGTCTCCGGCGAGCTGTACCTGGGTGGGGTACAACTGGCGCGCGGCTATGTCCGGCGCCCCGACCTCACCTCGGATCGCTTCGTGGCCGACCCGTTCGGCCCGCCCGGATCCCGCCTCTACCGCACCGGTGACGTGGTGTCCTGGCGGGCCGACGGCGTGCTCGTCTACGGCGGCCGGGTCGACTTCCAGGTCAAGTTCCGCGGCCAGCGCATCGAACTCGGCGAGATCGAGACCGCGCTGCTCGGCGTCGACGGCGTCGCGCAGGCCGCGGTGCTGGTGGCGGCGGGCGCGACCGGCGAATTCCTGGCCGGGTACGTGATGCCGGCGCCCGGAACCGAACTCGACCCCGACGCGGTGCGCGCGGGCGTCACCGCGGCGCTGCCCGGGTACATGGTGCCCGCGGTGGTCACCGTGCTGCCCGAGTTCCCGCTGAACACCTCGGGCAAGCTCGACCGCAAGGCGCTCCCGGTGCCGGAGTTCCGCTCCCGCGGCTTCCGCCCGCCCGCCACCCCGATCGAGGAGATCGTCGCCGGGGTCTTCGCCGAGGTGCTCGGCGTGCAGCGGGTCGGCGCGGACGACGACTTCTTCGCGCTCGGCGGCAACTCGCTGCTCGCCACCCAGGTGGTGGCGAGGATCGGCGCCGCGCTGGACGCGACCGTCCCGGTGCGCGCCATCTTCGAGGCGGGCAGCGTGGCCGCGCTGGCCGCGCGGGCCGAGCAGCACGCGGGCTCCGGCGCGCGGCCGCCGCTGGTCGCGGCGGAGCGGCCGGAGCGGCTGCCGCTCTCGCTGGCCCAGCAGCGCATGTGGTTCCTGAACCAGTACGACCCCGGCTCGGCGGTCTACAACATCCCGATCGCGGTCCGGCTCACCGGCGCGCTCGACGTGCCCGCGCTGGAGCAGGCCGTCGCCGACCTGGTCGGCAGGCACGAGGTGCTGCGCACGGTGTACCCGCGCACCGACGCCGGGCCGGTGCAGCGCGTGGTCTCGGTGCGCGCGGCCTTCGACGGCCTCTCCGCGGAGCTGGTCACCGTGGACGATCTGCTGCCCTGCGTGCAGTCGGTGGTCACCGAGGGCTTCGACGTCACCGCCGAGGTGCCGGTGCGGGTCGAGCTGTTCCGGATCGTCGGCACCGACGAGCACGTCCTGGTCTTCGTCGCGCACCACATCGCCGCCGACGGCTGGTCGGTCGGGCCGCTGACCAGGGATCTCATGGTCGCCTACACGGCGAGGGCGGCCGGGGCGACCCCGGCATGGGCGCCGCCGCCGGTGCAGTACGCCGACTACACGCTCTGGCAGCGCCGCGTGCTCGGCGCCGAGGACGACCCGGAGAGCGTGCTCGCCGCGCAGGCCGGGTTCTGGCGCGCCGAGCTGGCCGGGCTCCCGGACGAGCTCGCGCTGCCCGCCGACCGGCATCGCCCCGGCACCGCCAGCTTCGCGGGCGCGCGGGAGCCGTTCACCGTCGACCCCGAGCTGCACCTGGCGCTGCGCGCACTGGCCGCCGAGCACAACGTCACGCTCTTCATGCTGGTACACGCCGCGCTCGCGGTGCTGCTCGCCCGGCTCTCCGGCGGCGACGACATCGCCGTGGGCACCCCGATCGCCGGCCGCGGCGAGCCCGAGCTGGACGACCTGGTCGGCATGTTCGTGAACTCGCTGGTGCTGCGCACCGGCATCGAGCCCGCCGAGCCCTTCACCGAGCTGCTCGCCCGGGTCAGGGACGTCGACCTGGCCGCCTTCGCGCACGCCGACATCCCGTTCGAGCGGCTGGTCGAGCTGCTCGACCCGGTGCGCTCGCAGGCGCGGCACCCGCTCTTCCAGGTGGTGCTCTCGCTCGCCAACCTGCCCGCCACCGAGTTCGAGCTGCCCGGGCTGCGCATCGCCGGGGTCGAATCCGATACCGCCGTCGCCAAGTTCGACCTGCAGTGGACGCTCAGCGAGCTGCGCGACGAGCGCGGCGAGCCCGGCGGCATCGCGGGGCTGCTGGAGTACGCCACCGATCTGTTCGACCCGGAGACCGCCGCAGGCTTCGCCGAGCGCTTCGTCCGGCTGCTCGCCGCGGTCGCCGCCGACCCGGCGGCGCCGGTCGGCGCGGTCGACGTGCTCGCGCCGAGGGAGCGGGCGGAGCTGATCGCCCGCTGGGGCGAGGCCGCCGTGCTGCCGCGGCCGCTGCCCGAGCTGCTCGCCGCCGCCGCGGCGGTCGACCCCGCCGCGCCCGCGGTCGTGTACCGGGGCGAGAGCATCAGCTACGCCGAGCTCGACGCGCGCTCGAACCGCCTGGCCCGGTTGCTCATCGCCGCCGGAGCGGGCCCGGAGGACCGGGTGGCGCTCGCCGTCCCGCGGTCGGCGGACTCGGTGCTCGCGGTCTGGGCGGTGGCCAAGACCGGCGCCGCCTTCGTCCCGGTCGACCCGACCTACCCGGCCGAGCGGATCGCGCACATGGTCACCGACTCGGGCGCGCGGCTCGGGCTCACCGTGCGCGGTGTCACCGCCGCCCTGCCGGATTCGGCGCGCTGGCTGGTGCTGGACGACCTCGACGCCGCCGGGTACGACGCCGCGCCGATCACCGACGCGGACCGGCTCCGGCCGCTGCACCCGGACAACCCGGTGTACGTCATCTACACGTCGGGCTCGACCGGCGTTCCGAAGGGCGTTGTGGTGGCGCACTGGGGCGTCGCCAACTTCGCCCAGGTGGAGACCGAGCACTTCGGCCTCGACGCGAACACCCGCGCCCTGCACTTCGCCTCGCCCAGCTTCGACGCCTCGATCCTGGAGCTGATGCTCGCGGTGGCGTGCGGCGGCGCGCTGGTGGTGGCGCCCGCCGACCTGTACGGCGGCGCGGAGCTGGCCGAGCTGATCGAGCGCGAGCGGATCACGCACGCCTTCGTCACCCCGGCGGCGCTGGCGACCTTCGAACCGGCCGGGCTGGAGTCGCTGCGGGTGCTCGTCGCCGGCGGCGAGGCCTGCCCGCCGGAGCTGGTCGGCAGGTGGGCGGCGCCGGGCCGGGCCTTCCACAACGGCTACGGCCCGACCGAGACCACCGTCATGTCCAATATCAGCGGCCCGATGGTGCCCGGCGCGCCGGTGACCGTCGGCGCCCCGGTCCGCGGCATGCGCTCGCTGATCCTGGACGCCGGGCTGCGGCCGGTGCCGGTCGGCGTCGCGGGCGAGCTGTACCTGTCCGGCGCCGGCCTGGCGCGCGGCTACCACGCCAGGCCGGGGCTCACCGCGGAGCGGTTCGTCGCCGACCCGCACGTGCCCGGCGGACGGATGTACCGCACCGGCGACGTGGTGCGCTGGACCCGCTCCGGCGAGGTCGAGTACGTGGGCCGCTCCGACTTCCAGGTGAAGGTGCGCGGTTTCCGGATCGAGCTGGGCGAGATCGACGCCGCGCTGGCCGCGCACGGGTCGGTGGACTTCGCGGTGACCGTCGGGCGCGACGGCCGGCTGGCGGCGTACGTGGTCGGCCGCGATATCGACACCGCGGAGCTGACCAAACACGTCGCCGCCCGGCTTCCGGGCTACATGGTGCCGTCCGCGATCACCGTGCTGGACCGCATCCCGCTGACCCCGGTCGGCAAGCTGGACCGCGCCGCACTGCCCGAGCCGGTCTTCGCGGCCAGGGCGTTCCGCGCCCCGGCCACGCTCAGCGAGGAGCTGGTGGCAGGCGCATTCGCCGAGGTGCTCGGGCTGGACCGGGTCGGCGCCGACGACGACTTCTTCGAGCTGGGCGGCAACTCGCTGCTCGCCACCCAGGTGGTGAACCGCATCCGCGAACTCGGCGGCGCCGAGCTGCGGGTGGCGGTGTTCTTCAGCGACGCCACGGTTGCCGGGGTGGCGGCCCGGGCCGCCGAGGCGCTCGCCGACGGTGGCGACGCGAACGCCGCGATGGGCGTACTGCTGCCGATCCGGGCCACCGGCACCGAACCGCCGCTCTTCTGCGTGCACCCCATGTCCGGGCTGGCCTGGGCCTACGCCGGGCTGGCCCGCTTCCTGCCCGCTGCGCAGCCGATCATCGGCATCCAGTCGCCCGCGCTCTCCGAGGACGACTGGCGGCCGCTCTCGGTGGCCGACATCGTCACCAGGTACGTGGCCGAGATCCGCGCGGTGCGGCCGGAGGGGCCGTACCGGCTGCTCGGCTGGTCGCTCGGCGGCGTCCTCGCGCACGCGATCGCGGTCCGGCTGCGGGAGCAGGGCGCCGAGGTGGAGCTGTTGGCCGTGCTGGACGGCGTGCCCGGAATCGACCTGGACGATTTCCGCCACGAAGTGCGTACCGCCTTCGCCGAGGTCGGAATCGCTCCGGATGCGCTGCCGGACGCGGGCAGCCTCGGCGAGCTGGGCGACGAGGCGCTCGCGGTGTTGCTGGAATCGGTCCCCGCCGACCTGGCCGTGCTCACCGCCGACCGCATCCGCCGGATCTACCGGGGTGCGGTGCGCGCGGTGGAGCACGTCACCCGGTACCGGCCCGCCGTCTTCGACGGCCGGATCGACTTCGTCGGCGTCACCCGGCTGGACGCGGGCGCCGAGCCGCACGCGGGCGCGGCAGGCTGGCGGCGCTACACCGACGGCCCGGTGGCCGAGCACTCGATCGACTCCACCCACCTGCGCATGATGGAGCCGGAGGCGCTGGTCCAGCTGGGTCCGCTGCTGACCGGGCTGCTCGGTGGGGACGGTGCCGAGCGGACGGCCGGTACTTCCCGATAGAGTGCGGCGCGGCCCTGCCCCCGAGACCGGCGCCCCGGCATCTCGGGTGCAACAAGGCTGATTTGCCGACGATAAAGCGAGTGTGCGGCAGGGGCGACCGCTGCCTACACTCGAGAATCTGCTCTGCCTTAGGGGATGCACACGATGGACTCCCACCGACGCTCGAACCGGGACAACCGTCGGCGCAAGACCCGTAGCCCGCTGTTCGCTCAGCTGCTGACCGGGGCGGTCGAGGCTGCGGCGGAGTCGATCGCCATCCGGTACAACCCGACCGGCGAGCCAGGCGACCAGGTGGAGCTGAGCTACCGGGAGCTGGACGAGGCCTCGTCCAGGCTGGCCCGCGAGCTGATCGTCCGGGACGTCGGCCCCGGCGCGGTGGTCGCCATCGCCATCACCCGCTCGGCGGAGTCGGTGCTCGCGGTGTGGGCGATCGCGAAGGCGGGCGCGGCCTACGTGCCGATCGACCCCACCTACCCGCGCGAGCGGATCGAGCACATGGTCGCCGATTCCGGCGCCGAGTTCGGCCTCACCCTGAGCAGGCACCGGCCGGTGCTCGGCACCGCCGCCTACTGGATCGAGCTGGACGACCCCACCCTCGCCGAGCGCGTCGCCGAGCGCCCCGGCCACCCCGTCTCCTACGAGGACCGGGTGCGGCCGCTGCACGCCGAGCACCCCGCGTACGTGCTCTACACCTCCGGCTCGACCGGCCGGCCCAAGGGCGTCGTCGTCACGCACGCCGGGCTCGGCGCGCTGGTCGCGCACGAGCGCGACCACTACGACGTCCGGCCGGGCTCCCGCGTGCTGCACATCTGCTCGCCCAACTTCGACGTCTCGGTGCTGGAGCTGCTGCTCGCCTTCGCCACCGGCTCCACCCTGGTGATCGCGCCGCCCGGGGTCTTCGGCGGCTTCGAGCTGGCCGATCTCATCCGCCGCGAGCGGGTGACGCACATGCTGATCACGCCGGGCGCGCTGGAGTCGGTGGATCCGGGCGGGATCGACTCGCTGCGCTCGGTCATGGTGATCGGCGACCGCTTCGGCCCGGAGCTGGTCCGGCGCTGGGCGGTTCCACCCCGGAACTTCTTCAACGCCTACGGCCCCACCGAGGCCAGCATCGCCGCCACCGGCACCCCGGCGCTGCGCGCGGGCGAGCCGATCACCATCGGCACCGCGTACCCGGGCGTACACGCCTTCCTGCTCGACGCCAGGCTGCGGCCGGTGCCCGCCGGGGTGGTCGGCGAGCTGTACCTGGCCGGGCCCGCGCTGGCCCGCGGCTACCTGAACCGCAGCGCGCTCACCGCGAGCCGCTTCGTGGCCTGCCCGTTCGGCAGCGAGCTCGACGAGCCGGGCACCCGCATGTACCGGACCGGCGACCTGGCCAGGCGTACCGATTCCGAGCACGGCCCGCTGGAGTTCCTCGGCCGGACCGACTTCCAGGTCAAGGTGCGCGGCTTCCGGGTGGAGCTGGGCGAGATCGACGCCGCGCTCACCGCGCACGAGGACGTCGACTACGCCGCCACGCTCGGCAAGGTGCTGCCGTCCGGGGTCACCGCGCTGGTCTCCTACGTGCTGCCCCGGCCGGGCGCGGTGCTGGACACCGAGAAGCTGGTGCTCTTCGCCGGGCGCGCGCTGCCCGCGTACATGATCCCGGCGGCCGTCGTCGTACTCGACCACATCCCGCTGAACCCGGTCGGCAAGCTGGACCGGGCCGCGCTGCCGGAGCCGGTCTTCGCCGCGCGCGAGTTCCGGGCGCCGGACACCGCCGCCGAGCGGGCGGTCGCCGAGGCGTTCGCCGCGGTGCTGGGTCGGAGGGCTCGGGCCGATGCCGATGATGACCTCTTCGAAGTCGGGGCTGACGACGACTTCTTCGAGCTGGGCGGCAACTCCCTGCTCGCCGCCCAGGCCGCGGCTCGGATCGGCACCGCGCTGGCGGCCAAGGTCCCCGTGCAACTGCTCTTCGAGGCGACCACCGTCGCCGCGCTGGCCGAGCGGGTGGCGGCGTACGCGGGCACCGGCGGCAGGCCGCCGCTCACCGCGCAGCCGCGCCCCGAGCGCATCCCGCTCTCCTACGCGCAGCAGCGCATGTGGTTCCTGAACCGCTACGACCCCGAGTCGGCGGTGAACAACATCCCGACGGCGGTGCGGCTCACCGGCGCGCTGGACGTGGCGGCGCTGGAGCTGGCCGTCACCGACCTGGTCGGCAGGCACGAGGTGCTGCGCACCGTCTACCCGGAGCTGGACGGCGTCGGCTACCAGGACATCCGGCCGGTCGGCGACCCCGTGCTGCCCCGGCTGGAGCGCGGCAGCGCCACCGAGGACGAGGTGGCGGAGCTGGTCATGGCGGCCGCCGCGCGCGGCTTCGACGTCACCGCGGCCCCGCCGATCCGGGCCATTCTGCTCGACCTCGGCCCGGACGACGCGGTGCTGGTCTGCGTGGTGCACCACATCGCCGCGGACGGCTTCTCGCTCGCCCCGCTCACCCGCGACCTGATGACGGCGTACCTGAGCCGGACCCGCGGCGCCGAGCCGGACTGGGAACCGCCCACCGTGCAGTACGCCGACTACGCGCTCTGGCAGCGGCACGCACTCGGCTCCGAGGACGACCCCACCTCGACCATGGCGGAGCAGCTCGGCTACTGGCGGGCCCGGCTCGCAGACCTGCCGCCGCAGCCGGAGCTCCCCGCCGACCGGCCGCGCCCCGCCGCGGCCTCGCACCGCGGCGACACCCTCCCCTTCCGGGTGGACGCGGGCACGCACGCCGGGCTGCGCAGGCTCGCCGCCGAGCACGACGCCACGCTCTTCATGGTGGTGCACGCCGCGCTCGCGGTGGTGCTGAGCAGGCTCTCCGGCACCGACGACGTGGTGATCGGCACCCCCGTCGCCGGCCGTGGCGACGCGGCGCTGGACGACGTCATCGGCATGTTCGTCAACACCCTCGTGCTGCGCGCCGAGGTGCACACCGCGCGCCCCTTCACCGAGCTGCTGAGCGCGGTGCGCGGCGGCGACATCGCGGCCTTCGGCCACGCCGACGTCCCGTTCGAGCGGCTGGTCGAGCTGCTCGACCCGGTGCGCTCGCCCGCGCGGCACCCGCTCTTCCAGGTCATGCTGACCTTCCACAACACCGCGCGCGCCGAGCTGGAGCTGCCCGGGCTCTCGGTGCGCCCGATCGAGCTGCACAGCACCGGCCAGGCCCGCTTCGACCTGCAGCTCACCCTGGTCGAGCACCCCGGCTCCGGGCTGGCGGCTGCGATCGACTTCGCCACCGACCTCTTCGACCCGCCCACCGTGCGGGACTTCGCGGACCGTTTCGTCCGGGTGCTCGCCGCGGTCGCGGCCGACGCGACCGTTCCGGTCGGCGACCTCGACCTGCTCGCGCCGGGCGAGCAGGAGCTGGTGCTGAACGCGTGGAACACCGCGGGCGCCCCGGTGCCCGAGCTCACCCTCGTCGACCTGGTCGCGGCCCGCGCCCAGGCCAGGCCGTACTCGGTGGCCGTGCGCGGGCCGGGCGAGCTCGGCACCGAGCTGGACTACGGCACGCTCTGGGCCCGCGCCGAGAAGGCCGCGCGGGCGCTGATCGAGCTCGGCGCCGCCCCGGAGACCGTGGTCGCGGTCGCCGCCGGGCGCACCGAGGAGCTGCCCATCGCGCTGCTCGCGGTGCTCATGTCCGGCGCCGCCTACCTGCCGCTGGACACCGGCTACCCAGCGCAGCGGCTGAGCTTCCTGCTCGCCGACGCCGCCCCGGTCGCCGTGCTGACCACCGGCGCCGAGCGGGAGCTGCTCCCGCCCACCGACATTCCCGTTGTCACGCTGGCCGGGCTCGGCACCGGCGACGAGCCGGACGAATTCGTCACCCAGGTGCTCGCACCGCAGCGCAGGCTGGCCGCCGCGCGCCGCGGCGAGCTGCGCCCGGACAACCTCGCCTACATCATCTACACGTCGGGCTCCACCGGGACGCCGAAGGGCGTCCGGGTGACGCACCGGAACGTGCTCGAGCTCTTCGCCAACACCCAGCTCATCTTCGACTTCGACGCCGACGACGCCTGGACCCTGTTCCACTCCTTCGCCTTCGACTTCTCGGTGTGGGAGCTGTGGTGCGCCTTCGCCACCGGCGGCACCGTCGTGCTGGTCGACCAGCTGACCGCGCGCTCGCCGGAGGCGTTCCGCGCGCTGCTGGTCCGCGAGCGGGTGACCGTGCTGAACCAGACCCCGTCGGCCTTCCGGCAGCTGGCCGAGGCGGACCGGGTCGCGGTGGCGGGCGGCGCCGACCCGCTGGCGCTGCGCTACGTGGTCTTCGGCGGCGAGGCGCTCGACCTGCGCGGGCTGCGCGCCTGGTACGAGCGGTACCCGCGGGACGCCCCGTGGCTGGTGAACATGTACGGCATCACCGAGACCACGGTGCACGTCACCTTCCAGGTGCTGGACGAGCGGATGGCGGCGGAGGCGGTCGGCGTGATCGGCCGCGCGCTGCCGGGGGTCAGGGCGTACGTCCTCGACGACCGGCTGCACCCGGCGCCGGTCGGCGTGATCGGCGAGATGCACGTCAGCGGCGGCCAGCTGGCCCGCGGCTACGCCGGGCAGCCGGGGCCGACCGCGGCGCGCTTCGTCGCCGACCCGTTCGGCCCGCCGGGCGCGCGCATGTACCGCAGCGGCGACCTCGGCCGCTGGGCCGGGTTCGGCGCAGGCATGGCGCTGGAGTACCTGGGCCGCGCCGACCAGCAGGTACAGGTGCGCGGCTTCCGGATCGAGCCGGGCGAGGTCGAGGCCGCGCTGCTCGGCCTCGACGGCGTCGCCGAGGCGGCGGTGCTGGTCCGCGCCGACGAGCACAGCGGCGAGCGGCTGGTCGGATACGTGGTGCCCGGCCAGGTCTGGGACGCCTTCACCGACTCCGGGCCGGACCCGGCCGCGCTGCGCGCCGAGCTGGCCGCGCTGCTGCCCGCGCACATGGTGCCGGACGTGATCACCGTGCTGTCCGCGCTCCCGCTCACCCGCAACGGCAAGCTGGACCGCACCGCGCTGCCCAGCCCCGAGGTGATCGGCGCGGCGCAGGCGCAGGCCCCGGCCGGGCCGATCGAGCAGGGCGTCGCCGACGTCTTCGCCGGGCTGCTCGGCGCCACCGAGGTGGGCAGGGACGACGACTTCTTCGCCCTCGGCGGCAACTCGCTGCTCGCCACCCGCGCGGTGGCGCGGGTGAACGAGGCGCTGGCCGCCGCGGTCTCGGTCCGCGATCTCTTCGACGCGCCGACCGTCGCCGAGCTGGCCGACCGGGTGGTGACCAGCCGCGCCGCCGCGGACGGGCACGCCGAGCGGCCGCCGCTGGTGCCGGTGCGCAGGCCGGAGCGGGTGCCGCCGGCCCCGGCCCAGTACCGCATGTGGCTGCTGAACCGGCTGGATCCGGAGTCGCTGGTCTACAACATCCCGCTGGCCATCCGGCTCACCGGCGAGCTCGACGCCCCCGCGCTGCGCACCGCCGTCGCCGACGTGCTCGAGCGGCACGAGCCGCTGCGCACCCGCTACCCGCTCGGCCCGGACGGCGTGCCGTACCAGGAGGTGCGGACGGTCGAGGAGACCATGCCGGAGGGGCTTCCGGTCCGTCGCGCGGCCGACCCGGGCCGGCTCGTCGCCGACCTCATGGGCAACCCGTTCGACGTCACCGAGCACGTGCCGGTGCGCGCGGTGCTGGTCCAGACCGGCCCGACCGAGCACCTGCTCGTCCTCGTCCTGCACCACATCTGTGTCGACGGCGCCTCGGTGGCGGTGCTCGCCCGCGACCTGGTGACCGCCTACGCCGCCCGCTCCACCGGCGTTCCGCCCGCCTTCGCGCCGCTCGCGGTGCGCTACGCCGACTACGCCATCCGGCAGCAGGAGGTGCTCGGCTCGGCCGACGACCCCGGCTCGCTGGCGGCGAGCCAGCTGGCGTACTGGAAGGAGCAGCTCGCCGGGCTGCCCGCCGTGCTCGAGCTGCCCTGGGACCGCCCGCGCCCGGCCACCCCGACCATGCGCGGGCTGAGTGCGCGGGTGGTGATCCCGGCCGAGGTGCACGAGGCGCTGATCCGGCTCACCCGCGGCCGCAACGCCACCGTCTTCATGGCCGTGCACGCCGCGCTCGCGGTGCTGCTCGCCCGCTTCGCGGACAGCGGCGACCTCGCCATCGGCACCCCGTACGCCGGGCGCGGCGACCGCGCGCTGGACGACCTGGTCGGCATGTTCGTCAACTCGCTCACGCTGCGCACCGTGCTCGCGCCGGAGGAGAGCTTCACCGAGCTGCTCGACCGGGTGCGGGAGACCGACCTGAACGCCTTCGCGCACGCCGAGGTGCCGTTCGAGCAGGTGGTTGAGCACGTCGTCGCCGGGCACGTTGGCCCGCACCACCCGCTCTTCCAGGTCATGCTCGCCTTCCAGAACGTGGAGCCGCCGTCCCTGGAGCTGCCCGGGCTGCGGGTGAGCGCGCTCGACCCGGGTGCCGTCACCGCCAAGTTCGACCTGCAGGTCGTGGTGGAGCCGCGGCCGCGGGTCGACGGCCACGCGGGCGAGCTGGTCGCGCTCTTCACCGTCGCCGCCGACGTCTTCGACGAGGTCGCCGCGCAGTCCTTCGCGCGCCGCTTCGCCCGGGTGCTCATCGCCGTCGCCGACGACCCGGAGATCGCGGTCGGCGCCATCGACCTGCTCGACCCCGCCGAGCGGGAGCGCGCGCACGCCCGCACCCAGCTCGCCGCCGCCCCGGTCGCCGCGGCCACGCTGCCCGAACTGATGACCGCCGCGGTCTGGAGCGCGCCGGTCGGCGCCGCCGTGCGCTACGCCGGCGCCGACGGCGTCGCCGTCGAGATCACCTACGCCGAGCTGGACGAGCGCTCGAACCGGGTGGCGCGCGCGCTGATCGCGCGCGGCGTCGGCCCGGAGGACATCGTCGCGGTGGCCATGCCGCGCTCGCCGGAGTCGCTGCTCGCGGTCTGGGCCATCGCCAAGAGCGGCGCCGCCTACCTGCCGGTCGACCCGGACCACCCGGCCGACCGGGTGGCGCACATGATCGGCGACTCCGGGGTGCTGCTCGGGCTCACCGTCGCCGGGGTGCGCGACCGGCTGCCCGGCGCCGCCGAGTGGCTGCTGCTGGACAGCGAGAACACCGCCTACTCCGGCTACCCGGCGGGCGCGGTCGAGCAGACCGACCGGCGCAGGCCGCTGGAGCCGAGGCACCCGGCCTACGTCATCTACACCTCCGGCTCCACCGGGGTGCCCAAGGGCGTCGTGGTGACGCACGCCGGCTTCGCCCGGCTCGGCGCGCACCAGCGCGAGAAGTTCGGCGTCACCCCGGATTCCCGGGTGCTGCACTTCGCCTCGCCCTCCTTCGACGCCTCCTTCCTGGAGCTGCTGATCACGCTGGCCGGCTCGGCCACCGCCGTCGTCGTGCCGCCGACCGTGTACGGCGGCGCCGACCTGGCCGCGCTGCTGCGCCGGGAGCGGGTGACGCACGCCGTCTTCACCCCGACCGCGCTCGCCTCCATGGAGCCGGACGGCCTCGACGACCTGCGCGTGGTCCTGACCGGCGGCGAGGTGCTCAAGGCCGACCTGGTGCGGCGCTGGGTGCTGCCGATCGGGGAGAGCGGTTTCCGCGAGTTCTACAACGCCTACGGCCCCACCGAGGCCACCGTCGCGACCACCGTCACCGAGCAGCTCAGCGGCAGGCTGGTGCCGACCGTCGGCACCGCGATCCCCGGCAACGGGGTGTACGTGCTCGACCGGCGGCTGCGCCCGGTGCCGGACCGGGTGGTCGGCGAGCTGTACCTGACCGGTGCGCAGCTGGCCCGCGGCTACCTCGCGCGGCCGGGGCTCACCGCCGACCGCTTCGTCGCCGACCCGTTCGCCGCGGACGGCTCCCGGCTCTACCGCACCGGGGACCTGGTGCGCTGGACCAGGTCCGGCGATCTGGAGTTCGTCGGCCGCACCGACACCCAGGTCAAGATCAGGGGCAGGCGGATCGAGCTCGGCGAGATCGACGCCGTGCTGGCCGGCCACGCCGACGTCGACTTCGTGGCGACGCTCGGCATCGACCGGCCCGACGGCGGCACGATCCTTGCCGCCTACGTGCGGCCGATCAAGGGCCGCTCGCCCGCACCGAGGGAGCTCTTCGCGCTCGCCGAGCGGAGCCTGCCCGCCTACATGGTGCCCGCCGCCATCACGCTGCTCGACGAGGTGCCGCTGGCACCGACCGGCAAGCTGGACCGCGCCGCACTGCCCGCGCCGGTGCTGCGCGGCGCCGCCTACCGCGCGCCTGCCACCCGGCTGGAGGCGCTGGTCGCCGGGGTCTTCGTCGAGCTGCTCGGCGCCGAGCGGGCGGGCGCGGACGACGACTTCTTCGCGCTCGGCGGCAATTCGCTGAGCGCGACCAGGCTGGCCGCCCGGCTCGGCGCCCGGCTGGACGCGACGGTGCCGGCCCGGCTCGTCTTCGAGGCGCCGACCGTGGCGGCGCTGGCCGCCCGGCTCGCCGAGATCCAGGGCTCCGGCGCGCGCCCCGCGCTCACCCCGGTGCCGCGCCCGGAGCGGCTGCCGCTCTCCCCGGCGCAGCAGCGCATGTGGTTTCTGAACCAGTTCGACACCAGCTCGCCCACCGACACCATCCCGGTGGCGCTCCGGCTCACCGGCGCGGTCGACGTCGCCGCCATCCGCGCCGCCGTCGCCGACGTGCTGGCCAGGCACGAGGCGCTGCGCACGGTCTACCCGGCGGTGGACGGCGCCGCGCACCAGGTGGTGCTCCCGGTCGCCGGGGTGCTGCCCGACCTGGACCCGCGCCCGGCCGACCCGGCAACGCTTCCCGCCAAGCTCGCCGACTTCGCGAACGTCGGCATCGACGTCACCGAACAGCCGCCGGTCCGCGCCGCGCTCTACGAGCTGGGCCCGGAGGAGTTCGTCTTCGCGCTGGTCCTGCACCACATCGCCGCCGACGGCGCCTCCATCGCCCCCCTGGTCCGCGACCTCAGCACCGCCTACCTCGCCCGCACCACCGGCCACGAACCCACCTGGACCCCGCTCCCCGTCCAATACGCCGACTACACCCTCTGGCAACGCGAACTCCTCGGCGCCGAGACCGACCCCGACTCCCTGGCCACCGCCCAGCTCGGCTACTGGCAACACACCCTGCGCGGGCTCCCCGCCCGCCTCGACCTGCCCGCCGACCACCCCCGCCCCACCGTCGCCACCGGCCGCGGCGCCCGCCACTCCTTCACCATCCCGGCTCAGACCTACCGCGCGGTGGAGGAACTCGCCCGCCGCCACAACGCCTCGGCCTTCATGGTCACCCACGCCGCCTTCGCCGTCCTGCTGGCCCGGCTCTCGGGCACCCGCGACATCACCGTCGGCACCCCCGTCGCAGGCCGCGGCGAAGCCGCCCTCGACGACCTCGTCGGCATGTTCGTCAACACCCTGGTCCTGCGCACCCCCATCGACCCCGCCGAACCCTTCACCGACCTGCTCACCCGCGTCCGCGACACCGACCTCGCCGCCTTCGCCAACGCCGAACTCCCCTTCGAACGCCTGGTCGAGGTCATCGACCCCGAACGCAGTGCCGCCCACCACCCCCTGTTCACCGTCGCCCTGTTCTTCCAGAACCTCGACCCCGTCGCCCTGGAACTGCCCGGCCTCACCGTCACCGGGCTCGACGTCGACGGCGTCCGCGCCCGCTTCGACCTCCAGCTCACCGTCACCCCGCCCCGCGAGGGCGCCGCGGCGGCCGAGTTCGCCTACGCCACCGACCTCTTCGAGCCCGCGACCGTCGCAGGCTTCGCCGACCGGCTGCTTCGCCTGCTGGACGCGCTGGTCACCCGGCCCGCCACCGCCGTCGGCGACGCCGCGCTGCTGACCGACGCCGAGCGGGCGGCCGCGGTGTGGTCCGGCCCGGCGTTCCAGGTGCCGGGCGAGGAGCTGCTCGACGGGTACCGCCGGGTGGTGCGCACGCTCCCGGCGCAGGTCGCGGTGGAGTACGAGGGCCGCATCCTGACCTACGCCGAGTTCGACGCCGCGGTGAACCGGCTCGCCCGGCTCCTCATCGCCCGCGGCGCGGGACCGGAAACCGTTGTCGCGCTGTCCATCCGGCGCTCCCCGGAGCTGGTGATCGCCATCTACGCGGTGCTCACCGCGGGCGCCGCCTTCCTGCCGCTCGACCCGGAGCACCCGGCCGAGCGGATCGGCACCGTGCTCGGCATCGCGGCACCGGTCTGCCTGCTCACCACCGCCGCCGACCGGGTACCCGCGCCCGCCGGGCTGCCGGTGCTCGAGCTGGACGGCCTGGACGCGGCCGGTTTCGCCGCCGAGCCGCTCGCCGCCTACGAGCGGCGCGCCCCGCTGCACCCCGAGCACCCCGCCTACGTGCTCTTCACCTCCGGCTCGACCGGGCAGCCCAAGGGCGTCGCGGTGCCGCAGCGCGCCATTCACCAGCAGATCAGCTGGATGCTGGCGCGCTACCCGCTGGAGCCGGGCGACCGCTACCTGCAGAAGACCGCGACCACCTTCGACGTCTCGCTCTGGGGCTGGCTGCTGCCGCTGCGCGCGGGCGCCAGGCTGGTGCTCGCCACCCCGGACGGCCACCGCGACCCGCGCTACCTGCTCGACACCATCGCCGCGCGCGGCATCACCGCCACCGACTTCGTACCGTCCGTGCTCACCGCGCTGGCCGCGGCGGCCGGCCGGGCCAGCGCCGACCTGGCGAGCCTGCGCGAGCTCTTCGTGATCGGCGAGGCGCTGCCGCCGGAGACCGTCGCCGCCTTCGCCGCCGCCACCCCGGCCCGGCTGCACAACCTGTACGGCCCCACCGAGGCCGCCGTCTCGATCACCGGCTGGACCGCGCGCCCCGGCGTGCCGGTCGCCATCGGCGAGCCGCAGGGCGGCAGCCGGGTCTACCTGCTGGACGAGCGGCTGCACCCGGTGCCGGACGGCGTGGTCGGCGAGCTGTACCTGGCAGGCGGCCAGCTGGCCCGCGGCTACGTCGGCCGCCCCGACCTCACCGCCGACCGCTTCGTCGCCGACCCGTTCGGCCCGGCCGGTTCCCGCATGTACCGCAGCGGTGACCTGGTGCGCCGCACCGCCGCGGGCGAGCTGGAGTTCCGCGGCCGCGCCGACTTCCAGGTGAAGTTCCGCGGGCAGCGGGTCGAGCTCGGCGAGATCGAGGCCGCGCTGCTGGCCGCGCCGGAGGTGGCACAGGCCGTCGTGGTGCCGGTGCCGGTGGCCGAGGGGGAGCACCTGGTCGGCTACCTGGTGCCCGCCGACGGCGCCCGGCTCGACCGGGACGCGCTGCGCACCCGGCTGCTCGCCCGGCTGCCCGGGTACCTGGTGCCTGCCGCGCTGGTGGAGCTGGCGGCGTTGCCGCTGAACAGCTCCGGCAAGCTGGACCGGCGGGCGCTGCCCGCGCCGGAGTTCACCGCGCGCGCCTTCACCGCGCCCAGCGGCCCGGTGGAGGAGCTGGTGGCCGCCGCCTACGCGGAGGTGCTGGAGACCACCGGTGTCGGCCGGGACGACGACTTCTTCGCGCTCGGCGGCAACTCGCTGGGCGCCATGCGGGTCGCGGCCAGGATCGGCGCGGCGCTGGAGCGCCGCGTCCCGGTGGCGCTGGTCTTCGAGCTCCCGGTCGTCTCGGCGCTGGCCGCCCGGCTCACCGGCGCGCCCGTCGACGACGCCCCCGCGCTGGTGGCCGCGGTCCGCCCGGCCGCGGTGCCGCTCTCGCCCGCGCAGCGCCGGATGTGGTTCCTGAACCAGTTCGACACCGCCGCCACCGCCTACAACATCCCGGTCGCGGTCCGGCTGCGCGGCGCGCTCGACACCGCCGCACTGCACGCCGCGGTCGGCGATGTCATCGACCGGCACGAGACCCTGCGCACCAGCTACCCGGACGCGGGCTCCGGCCCCGAGCAGCGGATCCTGCCGCCGGGCAACGGCATCGAGCTCGCGATCGAACCGGTGGCAGCGGCCGACGTCACCGAGCGGGTGGCCGAGCTGGCCGCGACCCCGTTCGACGTGGCCGCCGAGGTGCCGGTGCGGGTCGCGCTGCTCGCCGTCACCGACCCGGAGCCCGGCGGCCCCGAGCACGTGCTCGTCGTCGTGCTGCACCACATCGCCGCCGACGGCTGGTCCATCCGCCCGCTCACCGGCGACCTGGTCGCCGCCTACCGGGCCAGGGTCGACGGCGCCGCCCCCGAGTGGGCGCCGCTGCCGGTGCAGTACGCCGACTACGCGCTCTGGCAGCGCGCCACCGTCGGCGATCCCGACGACCCCGACTCGCTCGGCGCGGCCCAGCTGCGCTATTGGCGGGACGCCCTGGAGGGGCTGCCCGTGGAGTCAAGCCTGCCCGGTGACCGGCCGCGCCCGGCGCAGCCGTCGCTGCGCGGCGGCGCGGTCGCCTTCACCGTCGACCCGTCGGTGCACCGCGCCCTGGACGAGCTGGCCAGGGGCACCGGCGCCTCGCTCTTCATGACCGTGCACACCGTGCTCGCGGTGCTGCTCGCCCGGCTCGGCGGCGGCGACGACATCGCCGTCGGCACCGCGGTCGCTGGCCGCGGCGTCGCCGAGCTGGACGACGTGGTCGGCATGTTCGTCAACACCCTCGTGCTGCGCAGCCGGATCGACCCGGCCGAGCCCTTCGCCGAGCTGCTCGCCAGGCAGCGGGAGACCGACCTGGCCGCCTTCGCGCACGCCGACGTCCCGTTCGAGGAGGTCGTCGCGGCGTTGGAGCCGGAGCGGGCACTGAACCGCAGCCCGCTCTTCCAAGTCGCGCTGGCCTACCAGAACCTGCCCGCCACCGGCTTCGCGCTGCCCGGGCTGGAGCTGACCGTGCTCGACCCGCAGCTGCGGGTGGAGCGCTTCGACCTCTCGGTCGCCATCGGCGCGGCCGGGCCGGAGCGGGACGCCGCGCTGGTCGGCTCGGTCGGCTACGCGCTGGACCGCTACGCCGAGTCCACCGTGCGGGCCTTCGCCGGGCGCTTCGTCCGGCTGCTCGCCGCGGTCGCCGCGGCCCCGCGCACCCCGGTCGGCGACCTGCCGCTGGTCACCGAGGCCGAGCTGGGCGGGTCGTCCCGGCTCGGTGGCAGGCCCGCCCCCGACCTGCTCACCCTCTCCGACCTGCTCACCGGCGCGGCCGCGCAGGCGCCGGCCACCGTCGCGCTGCGCGCGGGGGAGCGGAGCTGGACCTACGACGAGCTGCAGACCCGCTCGGCCCGGCTGGCCCGCGCGCTGATCGACAGCGGGATCGGCCCCGGCGACGTGGTCGCCGTCGGCATGCCGCGCACCCCGGAGTCGGTGCTCGCCATCTGGGCGGTGGCGCAGACCGGCGCCGCCTTCGTCCCGGTCGACCCGGACTACCCGCCGGAGCGGGTGGCCTTCATGGTCACCGACTCCGGCGCGGTCCTCGGCCTCACCCTGGCCGCGGTGCGCGACCGGCTCCCCGCCGACCTGCCCTGGCTTGCCCTCGACGGCCGCGGCTCGGACAACTGGATCAACGAGTTCGGCGCCACCCCGGTCACCGACCGGGACCGGCTGGCCCCGCTCAGCCCCTCCGACATCGCCTACGTGGTCTACACCTCCGGCTCCACCGGCGCGCCGAAGGGCGTCGCGGTGAACCACCTCGGGCTGGCCGGGCTGGTGGTCGCGCAGCGGGTCGCGCTGCGCGCCTCCGGCGAGTCGCGGGTGCTGCACGTCGCCTCGCCCTCCTTCGACGCCTCGATCTTCGAGCTGCTGCTCGCCGCGGGCGCGGCCGCCACGCTGGTCATCGCCCCGCGCAGTGCGTCGAGCGGCGACGAGCTGGCCGAACTGCTGCGCGCCGAGGCCGTCTCGCACGCCGTGCTCACCCCGTCGGTGCTCGCCACGCTCGACCCCGCCGCGCTGCCCGACCTGGTCTCGCTGCTCGCCGCGGGCGAGGCGAGCCCGCCGGAGCTCGCCGCGCGCTGGGCGATCACGCTGCCGGACGGGCGGGTGCGCGAGCTGCACAACGGCTACGGCCCCACCGAGGCCACCGTCATGACCAACAGCGCCCGGCTGCAGCCGGGCGCCCCGGTGACGCTCGGCGAGACCGTCGCCGGGATCACCGAGTGGGTGCTCGACGGGCGGCTGCACCCGGTGCCGACCGGCGCCGTCGGCGAGCTGCACATCGCGGGCGCCGCGCTGGCCGAGAGCTACCGGAATCGCCCCGGGCTCACCGCCGCCCGCTTCGTCGCCTGCCCGTGGCTGTCCGGCCAGCGCATGTACCGCACCGGTGACCTGGTGCGCCGTACCGCCGCGGGCGACCTGGAGTTCCTCGGCCGCAACGACCTGCAGGTGAAGATCCGCGGCCTGCGGATCGAGCCGGGCGAGCTGGAGGCCGTGCTCACCGCGCACGAAACGGTCGGCTTCGCGGTGGTGCAGCCGCGGCAGCTGCCCGGCGGCGCGGTCGGGCTGGTCGGCTACGTGCTGCCCGCCGACGGCCACGAGATCGGCGTCGAGCAGCTGCACGCCTTCGTCACGCACCGGCTGCCCGCGCACCTGGTGCCCGCCGCGCTGGTCGTGCTCGATGCCATCCCGCTCACCCCCGGCGGCAAGCTGGACCGGGCCGCGCTGCCCGCCCCGGTGCCGACCGGCGGCACCGCGCGGCCGCCGGTGGACGCCACCCAGGCCCGGCTGGCCGAGATCTTCGGCCGGGTGCTCGGGCTGGAGCACATCGGCGTCGACGACTCGTTCTTCGCGCTCGGCGGCGACAGCATCTCGGCCATCCAGGTGGTCGGCGCGGCCCGCGCGGCCGGGCTGGTGATCACCGCGCGCGAAGTCTTCGAGCAGCGCACCGTGGCCGGGCTGGCCCGGATCGCGCGCACCGCGGCGCACCAGGGCACCGCGCCCGCCGAACTCTCCGGCGGCGGCATCGGCTCCATGCCGCTGCTCCCGGTGCTCGCCGACTTCCTCGACCGCGGCGGCATCGTCGACCGCTTCGGCCAGTTCATGGTGCTCGCGCTGCCGCCCGGGATCGACCGGGGCGACCTGGTCGCCACCCTCGCCGCCGTGGTCGAGCGGCACGACGCGCTGCGCGCCCGGCTGCGCCCCGCGCCGGCGGGCTGGGAGTTCGAGACGAGGGCGACCGACTCCACCGAGCTGGTCGCCGCCGCCATCACTCGGCTCGACCTGCCGGCGGCGGCGGGCGAGGCCGAGCTGAACCGCTTCGCGACCGTCGCCGCCGACACCGCGCTTGCCGAGCTGGCCCCGGCCGCGGGCCGGATGTTCGCCGGGGTCTGGCTGCACCGCCCCGACGACCGCGACGCCCTTGTCCTCGCCGTGCACCACTACGTGATCGACGGCGTCTCCTGGCGGGTGCTGCTGCCCGACCTGGTCACCGCGTGGGCGCAGCTCTCGGCGGGCATCGAGGTGGAGCTGCCCCCGGTCGGCACCTCGCTGCGCCGCTGGGCGCACGGCCTCGCCGCCGCCGCGCCCGGCCGCGCCGACGAGCTCCCGCTCTGGCGCTCGATCCTGGCCACCCCCGACCCGCTGCTCGGCGTGCGCGCGCTCGACCCGCGCCGCGACACCCACGCGGGCACCGGCCGCTTCGAGGTGCCGGTGCCCGGCCCGATCGCCGCCGCCGTGCTCACCCGGCTGCCCGCGCTCTACCACACCGCCCCGGACACCGCCCTGCTCACCGCGCTGGCCATGGCGGTGCGGGCCTGGCGCGCCCGGCGCGGCGTCGAAGCCGCGACCACCGTGGTCCGGCTGGAGGGCCACGGCCGCGAGGAGCAGGCGGTGCCAGGCGCCGACCTGGCCCGCACCGTCGGCTGGTTCACCACCGTGCACCCGGTCGCGCTCGACCTCGGCGCCGTCGCGCTCGGCCCCGACTACGAGGGCGGGGCGGGCGCCGCCGAGGCGGTGCGCGCCGTCAAGGAGAACCTGCGCGCGGTGCCCGACCGCGGCATCGGTTTCGGCATGCTGCGCAGGCTCGACCCAGCCGGCGAGCTCGCCGAACCCACGCACCCCGGCCAGATCTCGTTCAACTACCTCGGCCGGGCGGGCGGCATCGCGGGCGCGCTCACCATGGACTGGCTGCCGACCGGCGAGTTCGGCCGGATCGAGCTGGACCCCGCGCCCGAGCTGCCCGCCTCCGGCGTGATCGAGATCGACGCCATCGCCGACGACCTGGACGGCATCCGGCTCACCGCGACCTTCCGCTACGTCGCGGGCATCCTGGACGAGGCCGACGTCCGCGACCTCGCCGAGGACTGGCTGGCCGCGCTGGAGTCGCTGGCCGGGCACCTGGACCACCCGGCCGCGGGCGGGCTCACCCCGTCCGACGTCGCGCTCGTCGCGGTGTCGCAGCCGGAGCTGGACGGCTGGCGCCGGGCGGGCGACGGGCTGGTCGACGTGCTCCCGGTGACCCCGCTGCAGGCCGGGCTGCTGGTGCACAGCGCAGAGCCGGGCCCCGACTACTACGTCATGCAGTTCGCCCTGGAACTCCCCGCCGACGTCGACCTCGACCGGCTCTACGCCGCCGGGACGGCGCTGCTCGACCGGCACGCCGTGCTGCGCACCGTCTTCGCGCACACCGCGGACGGCACCCCGGTGCAGCTGGTCTACGAGCGGGTCGCGCTGCCCTGGCAGCACTTCGAGCCGGTCCCCGACGCCGACCTGCCCGCGCTGCGCGCCGCCGAGCGCGCCGAGCCGATGGACCCCGGCACCGCCCCGCTGCTCCGGATGACGCTGTACCGCACCGAATCCGGCCGCGCCCACCTCACGCTCACCCTGCACCACCTGCTGCTCGACGGCTGGTCGATGCCGCTGCTCGTCCGGGACCTGCTCGTGCTCTACGCGGGCGGCCCCGAACTGCCCGCGCCGCGGCCCTACCGCGACCACGTCCAGTGGCTCGCCGAGCGCGATCGCGGTGCCGCGACCGCCGCATGGGCCGCCGCGCTGGACGGCGTCGAGCCGACCCTGCTCGCCCCCGCGCTCGCCGCCTTCGCCGGGCCGGTCCGGCCCGAGCAGCGCGACGAGGTCGGCACCGCCGTCGTGGAGGTCGACGTCACCAGGACCGCCGTGCTCGGCGCGCTCGCCACCGGCACCGGCGTCACCGTCGCCACCGTCGTGCAGGCCGCGTGGGCGCTGGTCGTCGGCGGCGCCGTCGGCAGCGACGACGTGGTCTTCGGCGCGGTCGTCTCCGGCCGCCCGGCCGAGCTGGCAGGCGCCGAGGAGATGGTCGGGCTCTTCGCCACCACCGTCCCGGTGCGGGTGCGCACCGGCGGGCCGGGCACCGTGCGCGACCTGCTCACCCGGCTGCAGTCCGAGCAGGCCGCGCTGCTCGACCACCACCACCTCGGCCTCGCCGACATCCAGCGCGCCCCCGCGCACCGCAACGGCTCCGCCGACCCGCTCTTCGACACCCTCGTCGCGGTGGAGAGCTACCCGGTGGACACCGAGGCGCTGCGCGCCGCCGCCGAACACGCCACCGGCGCGCCCGGCCTCGGCGCCATGGACTCCGTCACCTACACGCACTACCCGATCACCCTGCTGGTCGAGGTGGGCGCGCAGCTCGGCATCCGGGTGCTCTTCCGCCGCGACACCGTGGAGGACGCGGTCGCCGCCGTGCTCACCCAGCGGCTGCGCGTCGTGCTCGACCGGATCTCGCTCGGCCCCGACCGCAGGCTCGCCGCACTCGACCTGCTGCCCGGCCCGGAGCGCGCCGTGCTCGACGCGCTCAACGACGGCGCGCTCGCCCCGCCGCCCGGCGACGCCACCCTGGTCTCGCTCTTCCGCGACCAGGTGGCGCGCACCCCGGACGCGCCCGCGGTGACCTTCGGCGCCGAGACCGTCTCCTACGCCGAATTCGGCGCCCGCGTCGCCGGTTTCGCCGGTGCGCTCGCCGACCTCGGCGCCGGGCCGGAGCGCCTCGTCGCGGTGGCGCTGCCGCGCTCGCTCGACCTGGTGACCGCGATCTACGCGGTGCTGGAGACCGGCGCCGCCTACGTCCCGCTCGACCCGGCCGACCCCGCCGAGCGGATCGACGCGGTGCTCGCGCAGGTCCGCCCCGAGTTCGTCCTCGCCACCGCCGATTTCCGCACCGGAGCCGGGACCACCGTCGTCGACTTCGCCGAGGTGCGCCCCGGAATCGCGCGGGCCTACGCCAACCGCCCCGACACGCTGGCCTCCATCGTGCACACCTCCGGCTCCACCGGCAGGCCCAAGGGCGTGCTCGTCACGCACCGGCAGCTGGTGAACCAGCTGCGCTGGGCCCAGGCCGCGCACCCGCACGACAGCACCGACGTCGTCCTGCACAAGACCCCGGTCACCTTCGACATCCACGCCTGGGAACTGTTCTGGCCGCTGCAGACCGGGGCCAGGCTGGTGATCGCCGAACCCGGCGCGCACCGCGAGCCCGCGCTGCTGCGCGCCCTCATCGAGCGCGCGGGCGTCACGACCGTGCACTTCGTCCCCTCGCTGCTCGACGCCTACCTCGGGCTGCTCGCCGAGACGCCGGGCGAGCCCGCCGCGCTGCCGCGCCGGGTCTTCGCCGCGGGCGAACCGCTCGGCCGGACCACCGTGCACCGCTTCGCCGCGCTGCTCACCGGCGAGCTGCACAACTGGTACGGCCCCGCCGAGGCGACCGTGGTGACGGCGTACCGCGCCGACACCGACGGCGGGACCGGCCCGGTGCCGATCGGAACCCCGGTCGCGGGCACCGATATCCACGTGCTGGACGGGCTGCTGCGCCGGGTGCCGATCGGCGCCCCCGGCGAGCTGTACCTGGCCGGGGTCCAGCTGGCCCGCGGGTACGCGGGCGAGCCGGGCCGGACCGCCGAGCGGTTCGTCGCGGACCCGTTCCGCCCCGGCGAGCGGCTCTACCGCACCGGCGACGTCGTCCGGCTCGGCCGGCGCGGGCTGGAGTACCTGGGCCGCAACGATTTCCAGGTGAAGCTGCGCGGGCAGCGGGTCGAGCCGGGCGAGGTGGAGGCGGTGCTGCGCGCGCACCCCGCCGTCGCCGTCGCCGCGGTGACCGTCGCCGACGGGCGGCTCGTCGCCTACCCGGTGTCGGTCGCAGGTCAGGTCGTCGACCCGGCCGAGCTGCTCGCCTTCGCCCGCACCCGGCTGCCCGGGTACCTGGTGCCCGCCGCCGTCGTCCCGCTGGCCGAGCTGCCGCTCACCGGCACCGGCAAGCTCGACCGCCGCGCCCTCCCCGCCCCCGACTTCGCCCCCCGCACCGGCCGCGAGCCGCAGACGCGCACCGAGCAGCTGGTCGCCGACGCCTTCGCCGCCGCGCTCCCCGGCGCCCCCGCCGTCGGCGCCGACGACGATTTCTTCGCCCTCGGCGGGACCAGCCTCGACGCCGTGCGCGTCGTCGCGCGTCTGGTCGCGGAGACCGAAGTGCCCGTTCGCGTCCCGTGGCTGTTCGACCGAGCGACGGTCGCCGATCTCGCCGCGCGGATCGACGCGGTGCGCGGCGTGCCCGCCGTGCCCGTCGCGCACGCGGCCGGGGGAGTGGTGCCCGAGTCGCACGAGTACGCGGCCGGGGACGAAGCTCCGGAGTTCGGTGTGCACGCGGCCGGGACGGGCCCCCTGCAGCCCGGTGCGCACGCGGCCGGGGACGCTCAGCACCCGTCCAGTGCTCCGAGCGCCGATCCCGAGCCTGCCGCCGGGCTCCCCGCGGCCGAAATCGCCGAGCCGGGCACGGACCTCGGCGACGACTCCCGGTCCCCAGCACCCGCCGACGACATGCCGACCGCCGTCTACCAGCCCGTCACCGCGGGCAAACACGCCGCCGAACCCGCCGCACCGGCGGACCCGGCCCTCGCCGTCGTCCTCCCGCTGCGCACCGGCGACGCGAAGCAACCGCCGCTGTTCTGCATCCACCCCATGGCCGGGCTGGCCTGGTGCTACCAGCCGCTCGCCGCCCGCCTCACCCCGGGATTCCCGGTGTACGGCATCCAGTCCCCGGTCCTGTCCGAGCCGCTCACCGGCCCGGACGCCTGGGACGGCCCGGAATCGCTGGCCGAGCTGGCCGAGCGGTACGTCGCCGAGATCAGGGCGGTGCGCCCGGACGGCCCGTACCATTTGCTCGGCTGGTCGCTCGGCGGCGTGCTGGCGCACGAGGTCGCGGTGCGGCTGCGCGCCGCCGGTCAGCAGGTCGGGCTGCTCGCCCTGCTCGACGCCGACTTCGCCTTCGACCTCACCACCTGGCGCGAGACCACGGTCCGCATGCTCGCCGAGATCGGCATGCACGACGTCGACCCCGACCGCCTCGCCGAACTCTCCGAGGAGCACCTGGCGGCACTGCACCGCAGCATCCCCAGCGAGATGGTCGAGGTGGACCGCATCCGCCTGCGCGCCGCCTACACCACCGCGGTCCGCTCGGTCCTGCTGCTCCCGCGGCACCGCCCCGGTGTCTTCGACGGCACCGTGCACTACTTCCGCGCCGCCGCCGACGCCCGCCGCGACCACGACGTCATCGCCTCCTGGCGTCCGCACGCCGCCCGCGTCCTCGACCACGAGGTCCCCGTCCGCCACGAGGAGATGACCGACCCCACCGCCCTCGACACCGTCACCCCCCTCCTCGACGCCATCCTCACCGCCGACGCCCCCACCGAGATCCGCCCCCTCCCCGAACCCCCCGCCCCCGCCCCCGAACACGCCGCCCCCACCCCTGAGCTGGCTGCCCCCGCCTCCGAGCTCGCTGCCCCCGAGCCCGCTGCCCCCACCTCCGGGTCCGCTGCCAGCGCCTCCGGGCCCACTGCCCCTGCCTCCGGGCCCACTGCCCCCGCCGACGAGCCGAAGTCGGCCGCGGAGTCCGCATGGACCACAACCTCGAACGGCACTGCCGTATCGGCGCCCACCCCCGCCGACGAGTCATCCGAGGTGCCGGTACAGCCCGCCGAGCCCGCATGGGCCACCCCGTCGAACGGCATCCCAGTGCCGAGCGCGGAACCCACCCCGTCGGCAACCCCCGCCGAGTACCCCTGGGCCACGCCCTCCAACGGCACCCCTGTGCCGAGCGAGCCCCCCTCACCAGTGGGAACCGGCACGGAGTACCCCTGGGCCACCCCGTCCAACGGCGTCCCGGCTGGTCCGGCCCCCGAACCGAGCCCCCCGTGGGCCACCGCGTCCAACGGCGTCCCCGCACCCGAGCCCACCACCCCCGGCTCCCCGTCGGCAACCGCTACCCCCGCCCTCCCGCCCCACGACGAGGACAAAGCCCCCCGCCACCGCGCCCGCCAGGAGTCCCCGAACCCCTTCGGCCCCGCCGTCACCGACCCGGCCCCCCACCCGGCCGAGCCGAGAACCCAGGTCCCGACCATCTCCACCTCGGCCCTGACCACAGCGGTCCTCCCGTCCCGCCTCCCCATCACCACCCCGACGGCGGTGCACCTCGGCCTCACCCCGCAGGTCCGCGCGGCAGCCGTCGACGTCCCCGCCGGAACGGACCCGGCAGCGGTCCGCACCGCGATCGACGCGGTCCTGGAGCGCCACCCCCTGCTCTGGTCCCGCTGGCGCCAGGAACCCGGCGCCCCCGGCCCGGTCTTCGAACTCCCACCCCCGGCCGAGCGCACCGACGAGCCCTTCGTCCACCTCCCGCTCTCCGGTGACCTCCCACCCCTCGACCGCCTGGTCGCCGAGGTCTCCGCCGAACTCGACCCGGCGGCGGGCCGCAATATCCGCTTCGTCTTCGCCGCCCGCCCGGACGGCTCCGCCACCCTGCTCCTGGTCGCCTCGGCGCTCGTGGTCGACGACACCACCTGGCGCATCCTGGCCGACGACCTCTCCGCCGCCTGGTCCGGCAGCAGGCACGCCAACCCGCCCGGCGCCGACGACGGCGTCACCGAGCTGCTCACCGCCCTGCGCCGCCGCCTGGCCGGCCCCGAGCGCGCCGAGCTGGACTGGTGGCGCGGCACCCTCGCCGGCCGCCCGGCCGAGCCGCCGATCCCGGCGGGCGGCCGCCGCCGCATCTCGCTCACCATCACCGCCGACGGCACCGCCGCGGTGGCCGCCGCCGCGGCCGCACACGGCGCCGAAGTGCTCGACGTATTGCTAGCCGCCACCGCGCTCGCCGTGCGCACCGCCGCCGACCAGGCGGTCACCAGGGCCATCGGCCCGGTCGTCCGGCTGCGGGCGGACGGAAGGAGCGCGGGCCGCACCGACGGGGTCGCGGGCGCCTTCGACGTCGGCTACCCGCTCCCGCTGCCCCCGGCCACGGTCGACGTGGCCGAGGCGCTGGTCGGCGGCCCGGCCGCGGGCGACCTGCTGGAGCGCGTCGCCGCCGCGCGCGCCGCGGTGCCATCCGGCGGCGCGGGCTACTCGGTGCTGCGGCACGTCACCGCCCGCAGGGAGCTGGCCGCCGCCGCGCAGGGCCGGTACGCGCTGCGCTACCGCGACGTGCGCCCGGCCCGGGTGCTGATCGAGCCCCCGGTCGCCGATGTGCTGCTCGACCTGCTGATCGACGTCGGCCCGGACGGCCTGCTCGTCCGCTTCGACTACGTCGAGGCGGCGTTCAACCAGGACGAGATCCGGGTCTTCGCCGAGCACTGGGTACGCGCGCTCGGCGGGCTGGCCGAGCACGGCTCGCAGCAGCCTGCCGCGCGCTGACGGCTCGCCGGGCCGGGAACCCGTTCCCGGCCCGGCGCCGCCTTCGGGCATGATGGGGCGAAGTCACAGTAACGTCACGCCGGGCCGCGGCGACTACACAGACCGTAGGGTTCGGGGCGCGTGTCCGCGTCAGGACGTGCCAGTCGATGAACCCGAGACGAAGCGAAGGTGTGAAATTGATACGTCGTCCCAGCCGGCGCCGCGGTACCCGCGCGGCAGTGATGATCGCGACGACGGCGGTGCTCGGCAGCCTGCTGTCCGGTCTCGGCGCATCCACGGCGACGGCCGACCCGATCATCGATCAGAAGGCCCTGCTCGGTAACCCGGTCGCGCCGGACGGCTCGAAGATCGTCAAGGCCGAGTACAAGGACGACCGCAACCTGCGGCTGCACGTGTACTCCGCCGCCATGGACGAGAACATCCTGATCGATGTGCAGCGGCCCGCCGACACCTCCGAGCCGCGCCCGACGCTCTACCTGCTCAACGGCGCGGGCGGCGGCGAGGACGACGCCTCCTGGCAGGCCAAGACCGACGCGCTGCAGTTCCTCTCGGACAAGAACGTGAACGTCATCCAGCCCATCGGCGGCAAGTGGAGCTACTACACCGACTGGATCGCCGACGACCCGGTGCTCGGCCGCAACAAGTGGAAGACCTTCTTCACCGAGGAGCTGCCCCCGCTGGTCGACGGCGCGCTCGGCACCAACGGCACGAACGCCATCGCCGGGCTCTCCACCTCGGGCACCACGGTGCTCGCGCTGCCGATCGCCAAGCCGGGGCTGTACAAGGCGGCGGCCGCCTACAGCGGCTGCGCCATGACCAGTGACCCGGTCGGCTCGGAGTTCGTCCGGCTCACCGTCGAGGTCTGGGGCGGCGGCGACACGCTGAACATGTGGGGCCCTGAGGGCAGCCCGGAGTGGGCCGCCAACGACCCGTACGTGAACGCCGAGCGGCTGCGCGGCACCGAGCTCTACCTCTCCACCGGCAGCGGCCTGCCCGGCAGGCACGACACCCTGGACGGCCCGTACGCGCTCCCCGGCTCGTCGGGGCTGGCCAACCAGCTCGTCGTCGGCGGCGTCATCGAGGCGGGCACCAACTACTGCACGCACAACCTGGCGACCAAGCTGAAGGATCTGAACATCCCGGCCACGGTCAACTTCCGCCCGGACGGCACCCACTCCTGGGGCTACTGGCGCGACGAGCTGCCCGCGTCCTGGCCGACCCTGGCCCGCGGCCTCGGGCTGTAGCGGCATCCGGTGAGCGCCCCGGCCGCTGCGGCGGCCGGGGCTCGTGCTGTTACGGCAGCGGGCCTAGTCCGCGAAGACCGGCTTCCGCTTGGTCAGCATGGCCGTCGCCCCCTCGACGAAGTCCGCCGACTGCAGCAGCTCGATCTGCCCGGACTTCTCCGCGGCCAGCGTCGCCTCCAGCGCGGTCAGGGTGGCGGCGTTCAGCGCCTGCTTGGTGAGCTCCAGCGCCCGCCGCGGCCCGGCGGCGACCTTCGCCGCCGCGGCCTCCACCGCCGCGTCCAGCTCGGCATCATCGAGCACCTCGGTGAAGAGCCCGGCCGCGTGCGCCTCGCGCGCGGGCAGCCGCTCGCCGAGCAGCGCCAGCTTGGCGGCGAACGGACGCCCCGCGGCGGCCGCGACGAGCGCCGCCGCGCCGCCGTCCGGCATCAGCCCGATATTGATGAAGGCGAGCAGCAGGTAGGAATCCGCACTCGCGTAGACCAGGTCGGCGGCGAGCGCGATGCCGACCCCGACCCCGGCCGCCGCGCCCCTGATCCGCACGATCACCGGTACCGGCACCGCGACGATCGCCCGCACCAGCCGGTTCGCGGCATCCATCACCCGGTCCGGCGTGATCCCGCGCTGCGCCTCGGCGCCGGAGGCCGACAGATCGGCCCCGGTGCAGAAGTCGCTACCCTCTCCGGTCAGCACGATCGCGCGCACCGAGCGGTCGTCGGCGGCGGCGACGAAGATGTCCCCGAGCGCGACCATGGTGTCGAAGTCGATCGCGTTCTTGCGCTTGGGTTTCGTGATGGTGACGCGCAGGATCGTGCCGTCGCGCACGGCCGAGAATCCGGCCGGAGCCGCCGTCTCGACGGAATCGGGGTTGCTCATGTCGGTCTCCTGGTAGGAAGTTCAGCGGGCGCCGGGCGATGAATGATGGTTAACTTTGCGAATTGTGGTTAACTTAGGTTGACTGGTCCGGCGCTGTCAACAGACGGCGCGCCGGAGGGAACGGAGAGGTGTATGGTCGCGGATCGCAGCGAGGCCGGTCTCGCCACCGCGCGGCCCGATTCCGGCCAGCCGGTGCGCCGCCGCCCGAAGGACCGCAAGGTCCAGATCATCCGCGCCGCCGCCCGCGCCTTCAGCGAGCGCGGCTACTACCCGGTCGGCGTCGACGAGATCGCGGCCGAGGTCGGCATCTCCGGCCCCGCCCTGTACCGGCACTTCACGAACAAGTACGCGCTGCTGGTCGCGGCCGCCGAGGAGGGCGCGCGCGCCCTGCTGGAGGTGGCCCGCGCCGCCGACGATCCCACCGCCGACCCGCCGGAACGGCTGGACAAGCTGATCCGCGGCATCGCCGAGCACACCATCGAGATCCGCCGCGAGGCCGGGCTGTACCGCTGGGAGCGGCGCTACCTGGAGCGCGACGACCGGGTGCGGATCCGGCGCGTCTACGACGACCTGAACGCGACCCTCGCCGAGCCGATCGGCGCGCTGCGCCCCACGGCGACCGAGGCCGACGTCGCCATGCTGGCCGCCTCTGTGCTCAGCGTGGTCGCCAGCATCTCGGCGCACCGCACCGCGCTGTCGGGGACCAGGCTGCTTCCGCTGCTCACCGGCATGGCCTGGGCGGTGCTGCGCGCGGAGCTGCCGCCCGCCCCTGGTCAGCCCGATCCGGGGCCGTCCGTGCGCGGCCTCCCGGTCACCTCGAAACGCGAACAACTGCTCACCGAGGCGATCCGGATCTTCGGCAGGCAGGGCTACCACGAGGCCAGCATCGAGGAGATCGGCGCCGCCGTCGGGATCAACGCCTCCAGCGTCTACCGCTACTTCAGCAGCAAGGCCGACCTGCTCGCCGCCGCCTTCTACCGCACCGGCGACCGGGTCGCCATCGCGCTCACCGAGGCGCTGGCCGAGGCCACCGACCGCCCGGACGCGGTGCGCCGGATCGCCGGGCGCTACGCCAGGCTCACCTTCACCATGCCGGAGATCATGCCGGTCTACTACGCCGAGTTCAGCAACCTGCCGCAGGCCGAGCAGCACAAGCTGCGCGCCATCCAGCGGCAGAACGTGCTGGAGTGGGCGAACCTGCTCGACGGCGACCCGATCGAGGCCAGGTTCCGGGTGCACACCGCGCTCGGCCAGGTGATCGACGTCGGCAGGCTGATCCGCTTCGACAGCCGCCCCGAGCAGCTGGCCCGGGTGCACGCGCTCATGCTCGCGGTGCTGCTCGGCGAGCAGCCGAAGCCGCCCGCCGAGCCGTGAACCTCAGCCGACGCGGCCGTGCCGCAGCCCGAACATGACCTTGGCCGCGCGCAGGTGCCGCCGGTGCCGGTGGAAGGTCGAGAGGTTCACCTGCGCCCGGTAGCGCTTGCGCGCGATGGCGAGCGTCCGGCTGAACTCCTGCAGCCCCTGCACGCCGTGGCTGTGCCCCTGCCCGTACTCGCCGACCCCGCCGAACGGCAGCGCCGGGATCCCGGCGTAGGCCGAGGACGAGTTGATCGTCACCACCCCGACCCGCAGCTTCTCCGCGAACGCGGCCACCTCGGCGACGTCCCTGGTGAAGACCGAGACCGCGATGCCGTTGCTGGCGGCGTTGATCCGCTCCGCCGCCTCGTCGATATCGGCCACCCGGTTCACGATCAGCACCGGGCCGATGCCCTCGCCGGTGACCGCGATGCTGTCCTCCGGAACCTCGGTGAGCACGATCGGCTCGATGTACGGCTCCCGGATCGAGTCCAGCCCGCCGACCACCGCGCGGCCGCCGCGGGCCAGCGCGTCCCGCACCTGCTTGCGTACCACCTCGATCTGCGGCTCCAGGATCATCGGGCCGTAGGAGGCGCGCCGGTCGGCGCCGGGCCGCAGCGCGGCGGCCTGCTCGGCCACCAGGTCGAGGAACGGCTCGTAGATCGAGGCGGGCACGTAGGCGCGCTGGATCCCGGTGACGTTCTGCCCGGCGTTGGACATGGCCCCGAAGACCGCCGCCTGCGCCGCGTCCCGTAGCCGGGCGTCCACGTGCACCACCATCGAGCCCTTGCCGCTGCGCTCGACCACCACCGGGGTGAACGAGCGGGTGCACTCCGCGATCACCGCGCGGGCGCCCTGCTCGGAGCCGGCGTAGGCGATCTTGTCCACCGCGGCGCGGCAGAGCGCGATGCCGGTGCGGTCGTCGCCGGTGACCGCCTGCAGCACCGGCTGGTCCGGCTCGATCTCGGCCCAGCTCCGCGCCAGCCAGACGCCGACGCCGGTGGTCAGCTCGTGCGGCTTGAACACCACCGCGTTGCCAGCCGCCATCGCGTAGGCGATCGACCCCATCGGGGTGAAGACCGGGTTGTTCCAGGCCCCGAGCACCCCGACCACGCCGAGCGGCAGGTAGCCGACCGAGGCGTGCTGGTTGCGGCTCAGCCAGGTGGAGCGCAGGTTCCGTCGGCCGAGCGCCCGCGCGGCGTTGCGCGCCGCCCAGTCCAGGTTCTGCACCGCGAGCATGACCTCGATCGCGGCATCGGCCTCCGGTTTGCCGGTCTCGGCGCTGAGCAGCTCGACGAGCTCGCCCGCGCGCCGCGCGATCAGCCGCTTCCAGGCCAGCAGGATCCGTTTTCGGGCGGCGAAAGTCATTCCCGCCCACCATTTCTCGGCGCGTTTCGCGGCGCGCACCGCGTGTTCGACATCCCGTGCGCCCATGATCTCGTAGGCACCGACGGTCTCGTCGGTGCGCGGATCGCGGATGGTCACGGTGTTCGGTCGGTCCGGTCCTCCCGGGAGCGCCGCCATTATCGGCTGCGCGGACTCAACCATGGTCACCCTTTCGAAATCGGTGTGCCCACCCTGCTCTACCGGCGATTCCGGCCCCCGAACAGCAGGGTATGCGGGTGATGCGGTGGCGGACAAGGACGTCCGGTCGAGAACGGGCAGCGGCGCCGACGTGACCGGCGTCGCAGTTCTCCCCTGTGATGAATACCACACTTGAATCGTGCACGATTGGGTACCGGACGACTGCGCACCATCCGGAAATGCGGCCGGTAACATCGCGCCCGACGCGGAGGATCATCAGCCCGGGACGTTCTCGTACGTGCCGGCGCCACCCCGCCGCACCCGCCGATAGTGGAGAGTTGATGCCGAGTCCGAATGCAGTGGAGGCGCCCGTGCGCGAAACGACTTCCAGGGAGGTCCGGGAGGCCGCGGTCTCGGTGACCGACGTCCGGAAGTCCTTCGGCGATGTCCACGCCCTCCAGGGCATCGGCTTCCAGGCCGAGCGCGGCAAGGTGCTCGGCATCCTCGGCCCGAACGGCGCCGGCAAGACCACGACCGTCAAGATCCTGGCCACCCTGCTGCGCCCGGACTCGGGCACCGCGATCGTCGCCGGGCACGACGTGCTGCGCGACCCGGCGGGCGTGCGCCGCTCGATCATGATGACCGGCCAGTACGCCGCGCTGGACGAGAACCTCTCCGGCCGGGAGAACCTGGAGCTCTTCGGCAGGCTCATGGGGCTGACCAAATCCGCCGCCCGCAAGCGCGCGGACAGCCTGCTCGAGGAGTTCGACCTGGTGGCCGCAGGCCGCCGCGCGGTGCGGCACTACTCCGGCGGCATGCGCAGGCGGGTCGACATCGCCTGCGGCCTCGTCGTCCGCCCCGAGGTGGTGTTCCTGGACGAGCCGACCACCGGCCTCGACCCGCGCAGCCGCCAGGGCGTCTGGGAGCTGGTCACCGCGCTCAAGGAGCAGGGCATCACCGTGCTGCTGACCACGCAGTACCTGGAGGAGGCCGACGTCCTCAGCGACAACATCATCGTGATCGACCACGGCACCGTGATCGCCGAGGGCACCGCCGACCAGCTCAAGGAGCGCACCGGCGGCAGCTGGTGCGAGATCGTCCCGCTCGACCCCAAGCGCATCGACTTCGCCGTCGCCGCGCTCGGCGACCTGGTCCCGGAGGCGGTCCGCGCCGACCTGCCCGGCCACGACCGGCTCTCCATCCCGGCCCCCGGCGGCGCGAGCACGCTCGCCGAGGCGGTCCGCAGGCTGGACGCCGCCGGGATCCAGCTGGCCGACATCGCGCTGCGCCGCCCCTCGCTGGACGACGTCTTCCTGAGCATCACCGGCCACTCCGGCGGGCAGCAGTGACGGCCACCGCCGAACTCTTCGCGGGGCTGCCCGAGGCCAAGCCGAACTCGTTCGCGCAGTGGCGCGCGCTCACCGGCCGGGTGATCTGGGTGATGGCGACCAAGGGCGAGCTGATCGTCGCCATGCTCACCCCGCTGGTCTTCACGCTCGGCTTCTACCTGCCACTGCGCTACGTGATGAAGTTCCAGGGCATCGACTACGCGCAGTTCGTGATGCCGATCATCGTGCTGCAGACCATGGCCTTCACCATGATGTCCAACGCCCAGCTGGCCGCCTTCGAGGCGCTCACCGGGCTGAGCACCAGGCTGCAGAGCATGCCGATCGGCGCGCTGGTCCCGCTCACCTCGCGGATCTGCGCGGGCATCGTGCGCTCCAGCTGCTCGCTGGCGGCGGCGCTGGTCTTCGGGCACCTGATCGGGTTCCGGTTCAGCTCGGGCTGGGGGCAGTCGGTGCTGTTCTGCGTCTTCTCGCTCGGGGTCGGCACCATGCTCGCCATCGGCGCGGACGCGCTCGGCAGCGTCACCAAGAGCCCCGAGTCGCTGAGCCAGGCGCTCACCCTGCCCACCATCATCTTCGGCATGCTCTCCTGCGGCTTCGTGCCGGAGGCGAGCTTCCCGGCGTGGATCCGGCCCTTCGTGCGCAACCAGCCGATCTCGCAGTTCTCCTTCGCGTTGCGCGACATGGCGGCGGACGGCGTGACCTGGCACGTCCTCTGGGTGCCGCTGCTCTGGCTGATCGGCGGTTTCCTGGTGTTCATCCCGCTGGCGATCTGGGCGAGTGTGAGGCGGTCATGAGTACGGTCGAGACGATCGAGCGGGAGATCACCTGGCACGGCAGCCCGCTGCCGGAGACCAGCCCCGCCGCGGAGAATTCGGTGCGCAGCTGGGCCGCGCACAGCCTGCTGCAGTGCAAGCGGCTGCTGCTGGTCTGGGCCCGCGACCCGGGCACCACCATCCAGACCCTGGTCTACCCCGCGCTCACCCTGCTCATGTTCAAGGTGGTGCTCGGCGACTCGATCACCCGCGCCACCGGCATGCCAAGCATCTACGGCCAGGTCGCCATGCTCACCCTGATCGCGGCCATGACCGGCTCGGTCGTGAGCGCGCTCGGCTTCAAGGCGGAGAAGGCCACCGGGCTGCTCGGCCGCTTCTGGACCATGCCGGTGCACCGCGCCGCCGGCCTCACCGGCAGGCTCCTCGCCGAGGCGCTGCGCGTCCTGGTGACCACGCTCTTCGTCATCCTGGTCGGGCTCACCCTCGGCTTCCGCTTCGACCAGGGCCCGCTCGCCGCGCTCGGGCTGATCGGCATCCCGGTGCTCTTCGGCATGGGCTTCGCGGTGCTGGTGACGGCGCTGGCCACCGTCTCCGAGGGCGTCATGCTGGTGAACATCATCGGCATCGTGAACACGCTGCTGATGTTCTTCAACTCCGGCTTCGTCCCGGTCTTCGCCTACCCGACCTGGCTGCAGGGCACGGTCGAGAACCAGCCCATGAGCTGCGCCATCGAAGCCATGCGCGGCCTCTCCTACGGTGGCCCGGTAGCCGAGCCGCTGCTCAAGACGGTCCTCTGGACCGTCGCCCTGATCGCGGTCTTCGCCTACCCGGCGGTCCGCGGTTACCAGCGGGCCGCCGAAACCGGCCGCTGACGCGGTGCGCAGGCGGTCCGCGCTCGCCGTCCTCGGCACGGCGCTGGCCGCCGGGCTCACCGGGTGTCACGACGATCCCGACCCGTCCGTACTGCGGGTCGGGACCGAGGGTACCTACCCGCCGTTCTCCGTCCGCGGCCCCGGCGGCGCGTTCACCGGCTACGACATCGAGGTGGCCGATGCGGTCGGCGCCCGGCTGGGCAAGCGGGTCGAGTTCACCCAGGCGTGGCTGCGGCACGGGCTCGTCGACGGGTTGGCGAGCGGCGTCTTCGACCTGCTGGCGAGCCACATCGAGCTCTCGCTGGAGATCGACGAGCAGCTGGGCGCGGCGGGGGTCTACGCCACCGGGGGCCGGGTGTTCCTCACCCTGCCCGGCGCCGAGCCGGTCGCCGACCCGGCGCGGCTGCGCGGCCACACCGCGGTGCGCTGGAACCCGAGCGACTGGCCCGGGCTGCGCCCGGAAGATCTCGGCGCGACCGTCGTCGAGGCCCGCACCCTCGATGATGCCGTCCGGCTGCTCCGGGAGGGCGGCGCCGACGTCGTCCCCGCCGACAGCCTCGCCGTCGCCGACTACCGCACCCGCACCCGCGACGACACCCTGATCGCCACCCCCTACCCCGACTACACCCCCAGCTACACCTTCGTCACCCGCAGACACGATCCCCTCGCTCCCGAGGTCCGCCGCGCACTCGCCGAGCTCCGCGCCGACGGCACCCTCCGGGCCATCTCCGAGCGGTACTTCGGCGTCGACGTCACCCCGGCGGATTGATCGGCTTCTGCTCCGGGACTCGATCGGGAGGGCTGAATTCGTAGTCCAGCCAGCGATTCCGGTTGGTCCAGCCGACCAGGTCGTAGCGCCAGCGGAACGGCCAGGTGTGCGCGACGGTGTCGAAGAGGACGGCGCCGAGGGCGGTGTAGTCGTCGTGGGCGGAGAGCAGGGCCCGCTGCCCGCGCTCGTCCTGGGTGAAGAACGACTCGAACATGGCGATCGACTGGTCGGTGGTGAGCCGCCCGAGCCCCCACAGCCCGCGCTCGCGCATCCAGTAGACGAGCCGGGCCCGCCGGGGCCAGAGCGCGGCGACCGGGTCGGCCCCGCGCCGCGCCGCCTCGACCGCGGTGTCGACGAGCATGAGCGAATCGGCCACGCTGTACCCGGTGCACGGGTGCATCATCCCGCCCCGCGACCCGAACGGAACCGCCTGCGCCGCACCGCGCTTCGGCGGCGACTGATCCAGCGGGTAGTGCGCGGCCTCGCTCGGCTCGTCCCCGGTGAGCCGGATCCCGTGCGCGGCCAGGCGATTCAGCGTGCGGCGGCGCAGCTCGTGCTGCGGCATCCCGCCGCGCAGCCCGAGGCTGGTCTCCTCGAAGATCACCGTGCCGTCGCCGAGCGGGACGGCGTAGAGGAAGGACGGCGGCTCGTCCGGCCCTGCCCCGTTCTCCGGCCGCCAGTCCAGCAGCAGCCCCTCGCCGTCGGCGACCATGGGCGCCGCGGTCTCGGCGTCGACGAAGATCCCGTGCGCACTGGCCGCCCGGCGCCTGCCGAGAGCGGGCAGTCCGCGGCTGTCGAAGACCGTGCCCGCCCGCACCACCGTGCCGTCGCCCAGCGTCACCTCGTGCGCGGATACGGAGGTGGCCCGGCCCGCCAGCACCGTCGCCCCGTCCAGCGGCAGCGCGTCCCGCAACCCCGGCTTGGAGAGCACGCAGTACGGCCGCTCGATCCGGTGCTCGGCGGCGGCCCAGACCGTCGGCGCCTCGATCCGCTGCGCGATCACACTGTGCGGCAGCCACTCCGGCAGCTCGTCGACCCAGCAGGAGTAGGTCGGCGGCCACAGCCGCTCCGGCCGCGGGTCGATCGCCGTCACCCGGAATCCCGCCGCGACCGCACGGTGCGCGAGCGCCCGGCCGGTCGGCCCGAGCCCGACCACGCAGATGTCGACCTCGCTGCTCATACCTGGCATTCAACCGGCGCCCGGCGGCACGGACAATATGGGCTCGGTCATGGTGTCCGAACAGTGGCGTTCCGGCCAGGGGAGCGCACGCTCAGCGCGGCGTCACCCAGGTGGTGATGTCGGCGTGCACCACCTCGACTCCGTTCGCGTCGTAGATCGAGACCGGCACCACGACCTCGGCCCCCTCCTCGGTGATCGCCGCGAAGTCCGGCATGGAGGTCAGCTCGGCGACGGCGCGCAGCCCGGTCTCCGCCTTGGCCAGGTACTCGACCGTCATCGCCTTGGGGATCCAGCGGTGCGTGGTCGGCACCGTGGCCTCGCTCAGCATCCCCATCGCCACCTCGGCGAGGTTGCACGCCGCGATGGCGTGGAAGGTGCCGATGTGGTTCCTGATCCCGAACCACTTGGGCGAGGTCACCTCGCACACCCCCGGCTCCAGCCGCACCACCGTGGGCAGCACGGTGCCGAAGTACGGCACCCGCGCCACCATCCCCAGCGAGAACAGCGCGTGCCCGACCCGGTTGTCCGGGAGCTTCTTCCACCCGCGGTAGGTGGTGGTCAGGTTCGTCATGCGGGGTATCTTACTTGCTAGTAAGTTCTGCCGTGCCGAATGCGGATCAGGGGCGATTTGAAGTCGCTCCCGTCCCTCGTGCATACTGTTCGGGTTGCCTTGCACCGGCTCGTGCCCTCGTGGCGCCCCGGGTGAGGCGAGCAGGACCTCGTGCATCTCATCGGGAAACCGGTGTGGGTGCGTCCGGGACGTCGTTCCGAGGCCGTGATGAGTTTTCGATCCGGGGCCGAAGAATGAGCGGAATGGCGACACGCCCGACCGCGTGGACCGGAGAACCATGACAGATGAACAGCGGCGAGTGACCGGGAACGTCTCCGGTCGTGGTCTCTCTCTGAGGCGTCTTTCGTGTGTTCGGGCTGTGCAAATCGAGGTGGTGCGGAAGCCCGGCTTCCGTAACCACGAAGGAAAGCGGAGAAAAGGACACTTAGCGTGGCGGGACAAAAGATCCGCATCAGGCTGAAGGCCTATGACCACGAGGCGATCGACGCGTCCGCGCGCAAGATCGTCGAGACGGTGACCCGCACCGGGGCCCGCGTGGTCGGCCCGGTGCCGTTGCCGACCGAGAAGAACGTGTACTGCGTCATTCGTTCGCCGCACAAGTACAAGGACTCGCGCGAGCACTTCGAGATGCGTACGCACAAGCGTCTGATCGACATCCTCGACCCGACGCCGAAGACGGTCGACGCGCTCATGCGCATCGATCTGCCGGCCAGCGTCGACGTCAATATCCAGTGACGGGGACCGCAGACATGACTGACAACAAGAATCGGCCTGCCGCAGGCATCCTGGGCACCAAGCTCGGCATGACGCAGGTGTTCGACGAGAAGAACCGCGTCGTCCCGGTGACCGTCGTCAAGGCAGGCCCGAACGTCGTGACCCAGATCCGCACGGTCGAGCGCGACGGCTACAGCGCCGTCCAGGTCGCCTTCGGCGCCATCGACCCGCGGAAGGTGAACAAGCCGACCTCCGGCCAGTTCGCGAAGGCGGGCGTGACCCCGCGCCGCCATGTCGCCGAGATCCGCGTCGCCGATGCCTCCACCTTCGAGGTGGGCCAGGAGATCAGCGCCGAGGCCTTCGGCGAGGGCAGCTACGTCGACGTCACCGGCACCAGCAAGGGCAAGGGCTTCGCCGGCACCATGAAGCGGCACGGTTTCAGCGGCCAGGGCGCCTCGCACGGCGCCCAGGCGGTGCACCGGCGCCCCGGCTCGATCGGTGGCTGCGCCACCCCGGGCCGCGTCTTCAAGGGCATGCGGATGTCGGGCCGGATGGGCAACGACCGCGTGACCACCCAGAACCTCTCGGTGCACAAGGTGGACGCGGAGAACGGCCTGCTGCTGATCAAGGGCGCGATCCCGGGGCGCAAGGGCAGCGTCGTGATCGTCAAGAGTGCCGTGAAGGGTGGTGCGCACGCATGAGCGTGGACACTGAGAAGAAGCCCGCCGCGAACCTCACGCTGGACGTGAAGGAGCTCGGTGGCAAGACCAATGGGACCGTCGATCTCCCCGCCGAGATCTTCGACGTCCCCGCCAACATCGCGCTGATGCACCAGGTGGTGAACGCCCAGCTCGCGGCGGCCCGCCAGGGTACGCACGCCACCAAGACCCGCGGCGAGGTCCGCGGCGGTGGCAAGAAGCCGTACCGGCAGAAGGGCACCGGCCGCGCCCGTCAGGGCTCGACCCGCGCGCCGCAGTTCGCCGGCGGTGGCGTCGTGCACGGCCCGCAGCCGCGCGACTACAGCCAGCGCACCCCGAAGAAGATGAAGGCCGCCGCCCTGCGCAGCGCCCTCTCCGATCGGGCGCGCAACGAGCGCATCCACGTGATCACCGAACTGGTGGCCGGGCAGGCCCCGTCCACCAAGGCCGCGAAGACCTTCCTCGCCGAGCTCTCGGAGCGGAAGAAGTTCCTGGTCGTCGTCGGTCGCGAGGATGTCGCCGCATGGAAGAGCGTGGCGAACCTGCAGCACGTGCTGCCGATCGCCCCCGACCAGCTCAACACCTACGACGTGCTGAACAGCGACGAAGTGGTGTTCTCGGTCGAGGCACTCAACGCCTTCGTGCACGGTCCGGCCGAGTCGGCCCAGGAGGAGAGCAAGTGACCACCATCGCCGACCCCCGCGACATCCTGCTGGCGCCGGTCATCTCGGAGAAGTCCTACGGTCTGATCGAAGAGGGCACCTACACCTTCATCGTGCACCCGGACTCCAACAAGACGCAGATCAAGATCGCTGTCGAGAAGGTCTTCGGCGTCACGGTGACCAGCGTCAACACCGCCAACCGTCAGGGCAAGCGCAAGCGGACTCGCTTCGGTTACGGCAAGCGCAAGAACACCAAGCGTGCGCTCGTGACCCTCTCGGCCGACAGCAAGCCCATCGAGATCTTCGGAGGCCCGGTCGCGTAAGCGGGCGGGAATCCAGAAAGTAGAGAAGAACTCATGGCTATTCGCAAATACAAGCCGACCACGCCGGGTCGCCGCGGCTCCTCGGTCTCGGATTTCGCCGAGATCACCCGCTCGACCCCGGAGAAGTCGCTGCTGCGCCCGCTGTCCAAGAGCGGTGGCCGCAACGCACACGGCCGGATCACCACCCGGCACCGCGGCGGCGGCCACAAGCGCGCCTACCGCGTGATCGATTTCCGTCGCCTCGACAAGGACGGCATCCCGGCCAAGGTCGCGCACATCGAGTACGACCCGAACCGGACCGCCAACATCGCCCTCCTGCACTTCCTGGACGGCGAGAAGCGCTACATCATCGCCCCCAAGGGCATCGCGCAGGGCAGCCCGATCGAGTCCGGCCCGACCGCCGACATCAAGCCGGGCAACAACCTGCCGCTGCGCAGCATCCCGACCGGTACCACGATCCACGCGGTCGAGCTCCGGCCGGGCGGCGGTGCCAAGCTGGCCCGCGCGGCCGGCATGAGCATCCAGCTGCTGGGCAAGGAAGGCGCCTACGCCGTCCTGCGTATGCCCTCCGGCGAGATCCGCCGCGTCGATGTGCGCTGCCGCGCCACCATCGGCGAGGTCGGCAACGCCGAGCAGTCGAACATCAACTGGGGCAAGGCGGGCCGCATGCGCTGGAAGGGCCGCAGGCCCACGGTGCGTGGTGTCGTCATGAACCCGGTCGACCACCCGCACGGCGGTGGTGAGGGCAAGACCTCCGGTGGCCGCCACCCGGTCTCGCCGTGGGGTCAGCCGGAAGGCCGCACCCGCAAGCCGAACCGCCCGAGCGACAAGCTCATCGTCCGTCGCCGTCGCACCGGCAAGAAGCGCTAAGGAGGAGGTAAGAAATGCCACGCAGCCTCAAAAAGGGCCCGTTCGTCGACGACCACCTCCAGAACAAGGTGGACGTGCAGAACGACAAGGGCACGAAGCAGGTCATCAAGACCTGGTCGCGTCGCTCCACCATCACCCCCGATTTCATCGGCCACACCTTCGCCGTCCACGACGGCCGCAAGCATGTGCCGGTGTTCGTGTCCGAGAACATGGTCGGGCACAAACTGGGTGAGTTCGCGCCGACCAGGACGTTCAGGAGCCACGTCAAGGACGACCGGAAGAGCAAGCGGCGATGACGAGCACCGAGACCCAGAATCAGACCGCACGGGCGACCGCGAAGCACGTCCGCGTCACCCCGATGAAGGCTCGTCGAGTCGTGGACCTGGTCCGCGGCAAGCGGGTCGAGGACGCACTGGCGATCCTGAAGTTCGCGCCGCAGGCCGCGAGCGAGCCGGTGGCCAAGGTCGTGGCGAGTGCCGCGGCGAACGCCGAGAACAATCTCGGCCTCAACCCCGCGACGCTGGTCATCTCCACGGCCTACGTCGACGAGGGTGCCACGCTGAAGCGTTTCCAGCCGCGGGCCCAGGGCCGCGCGTTCCGGATCCGCAAGCGCACGAGCCACATCACCATCGAGGTCGAGAGCGTGCAGAGCCTTGCTTCCGCCCCTCGTGGCCGCCGGAAGGGAGGGGCCAAGTAAATGGGACAGAAAATCAATCCCCATGGCTTCCGTCTCGGTATCACTACCGACTGGAAGTCCCGCTGGTACGCCGACAAGCAGTACTCGGATTACGTCAAGGAAGACGTCGCGATCCGCAAGCTGCTGGCGACCGGCATGGAGCGTGCGGGCATCTCGAAGGTCGAGATCGAGCGCACCCGTGATCGCGTCCGGGTGGACATCCACACCGCGCGTCCTGGCATCGTCATCGGCCGCCGCGGCGCCGAGGCCGACCGCATCCGCGCCGCGCTGGAGAAGCTCACCAAGAAGCAGGTGCAGCTGAACATCCTCGAGGTCAAGAACCCCGAATCGGATGCCCAGCTCGTCGCCCAGGGTGTGGCCGAGCAGCTCTCCAACCGCGTGGCGTTCCGGCGCGCGATGCGCAAGGCCATCCAGTCGGCCATGCGTTCGCCGAACGTCAAGGGCATCCGCGTGCAGTGCTCGGGCCGCCTCGGTGGCGCCGAGATGTCGCGCTCGGAGTTCTACCGCGAGGGGCGGGTGCCGCTGCACACGCTGCGTGCCGACATCGATTACGGCCTCTACGAGGCCAAGACCACCTTCGGTCGCATCGGTGTGAAGGTGTGGATCTACAAGGGCGACATCGTCGGTGGCAAGCGCGAGCTGTCCGCCGCCGCTGCCGCACCGGAGCGTCCGCGTCGTGAGCGGCCCAGCCGCCCGCGCCGGTCCGGGTCCGCAGGCACCACCGCGACCAGCACCGAGGCCGGACGTGCCGCGACCGCTACGGCGGTCGCCGACGCTCCGGCGGAAACTCAGGAGGGCTGACGCATGCTGATGCCTCGCAAGGTCAAATTCCGCAAGCAGCACCACCCGGGCCGCAGCGGAATGGCGAAGGGCGGCACCGCCGTCACCTTCGGTGACTTCGGCATCCAGGCACTCGAGCCGGCCTACGTCACCAACCGGCAGATCGAGTCGGCGCGTATCGCGATGACCCGCCACATCAAGCGTGGCGGCAAGATCTGGATCAACATCTACCCGGATCGCCCGCTCACCAAGAAGCCCGCCGAGACCCGCATGGGTTCCGGCAAGGGCTCGCCCGAGTGGTGGATCGCGAACATCAAGCCCGGCCGCGTGATGTTCGAGATGAGTTTCCCCAACGAGGAGATCGCTCGCGAGGCCCTGCGCCGCGCGATGCACAAGCTCCCCATGAAGTGCAGGATCGTGACCAGGGAGGAGCAGTTCTGATGGCTACCGGAACACCGGCCGCAGAGCTCCGCGAGCTCACCGAGGACGAGCTCGTCGCCCGCCTGCGTGAGTCGAAGGAAGAGCTGTTCAACCTGCGCTTCCAGATGGCGACGGGTCAGCTCGACAACAACCGTCGCCTGCGCGTCGTCCGTCACGAGATCGCGCGCATCTACACGGTCATGCGTGAGCGCGAGCTCGGTCTGGCCACCGGACCCGCTGGCAAGGGAGATGCGGCATGAGCGAAGAAGTGACCACCGAAGAGCGCAACTCGCGCAAGATCCGGACCGGCTACGTCGTCTCGGACAAGATGAACAAGACGATCGTCGTCGAGCTGGAAGACCGGCACCGGCACAAGCTGTACGGCAAGATCATTCGCACCACCTCGAAGGTGAAGGCGCATGACGAGACCGAGTTGGCGAACGTCGGCGACCGCGTGCAGCTGATGGAGACCCGTCCGCTGTCCGCCACCAAGCGCTGGCGTCTGGTCGAGGTGCTGGAGCGGGCCAAGTAGGTCGTTCTCGCACGGTCAGAGAAAGGGCCGCTTCCTTCGGGAAGCGGCCCTTTCGTTTGTGGTTTCTCAGCTGGTCATGGCGTAGGTGCGGCTGAGTTTGTGTGCCGCCTGCATGGCCTGGTCGACGACGGAGCGGGGGAGGCCCATTTCGGCGCCGATGCTGGCGGCGCTGCGGGAGCGGTCGGCCATCTCCAGGATTTCGGCGAGCTGCTCGACCGGGACCTGGGACCAGCCGCGGGCGACGATGGTCTTCGCCGCCGCCCAGGCGCCTGCTTCGTCGGATTCGATGACGAGGTCGTGGTCGGGGAGGGTCGGTTCCGGTTCGTTGGTGGTGAGGGCGGAGGTCAGCTCTTTCGGCTCCGTCGGGGCCGGGGCGGGTTCTGGCTCGGTCTCCGCCTCGGTGAACGGCAGGGATTCCTGCTTCGGTGGCTCGGGGGCGGTGACGGCGCGGAGGTGGATGCGGGGGGTTGCCGGTGGGCGCTGGTCGGGGTCGGTCCGGGAAGTCGGTGTGGTGCTCGGCTGCTCCCGAAGGTGATCCGGCCGCTCCGCTGTGGCGGGCTCGATCTTGTCGCGGGCGGGTGACGGCTCTGCTTCGGCGGCGACCGGTGCGGGCTTGGTCGGCTGCTCGGGGAGGGAGTCGGCGGGCTTCTCGTCGCGCTGGGCGTCATTGCGGGGCAGTTCGTGCTCGGTATCGGTGGCAGTCGGGTGAGGTGACCCGTTTCGGTCCGCGAGGCCGGTGTCCGGCAGGGCGGATGGCTGAGGGGCTGCCTCGGCCTCGGGATGCCCCTTCCGCGAGGGTTGTGGGGTCGGCTGGTCGGCCTCGGCGGAACTCTGCGGTTGCGCCTTTTCGGGCTCGGCTGCCGTCGAGACCTCGATGAGCGCCGCAGTGGGGTTCGCGGCGGCGTCCGCCTGCGGAACGGCGGGCGGGACGACAGCCTGCGGTGCTACGACGGCGCTGGTCTCCGCGGAACGGGCCCGTGACGCGGGGGCCGCCACCCTCTGCGCTGCCAGAGCGGCGGGAGAGACAGCGGCTGCCTCACTCGGTGTGGCCAGGGGCTGGGCGACAGCCCGATCCGGGGCCGCCGCCGAAACAACGGGATCACTCTCGGGGCGAGCCGACTCGATCCTCACCTGCTCGAACTCGGCGTGCGCCCGAGCCACCAGCTCGGCGAGATCGACCTCGCTCTGCGGAGCCGGGTACCGCTCGGCGAAAGCCTGGGTGCGGGCGACGGGTGCCTCGACCATGGAATCGATGGGCAGGTCGACCGAGGCGTCGTCGATGAGCTGTGCGTAGCGGGCGGCGACCCAGGAGTGCAGCCAGATCACGACGCCGACCATGATCGGGGCGATGGCGAACTCCGCTGCCCGGCCGAGTTCGCCTGCGGCCAGGTGCGGGCCCGCGTTGAGTCCGATGGTGGTGCCGAGCAGTGCGAGTTCGACCAGGATCACCCGGCCGCGCGGTAGCTCACGGCCCCACCGAGTGGCGGTGGTCGCGGCGATCATGATGACGATGATCGGTATGGAGATCATGGCTTCGATGCCGTAGCTGAGCCAGTACAGCGGGTCGGACATGTCCCCGCTCGGCACCAGGTTCCGCTGGACGTTCACACCCGCCCACACCATGCCGAGCACGACAACGGCGATCAGGGCCCTCGACGACCACTCGGCCCGGCGGTACAGCTGCGCGATCCTGGCGTCCTGCGAGGCGACCCGCCTCCGCGCGGCCAGCGCCTTGCGGTGCCAGCGCGCATCCGAATCCTCCGCCCGGCGGAGCGCGGAGTCGGCTCTGCGGTCCCGCTTCTCGGCGTCGAGTTCGTCCTGCATGGCGCGTCGCCGCTGCCCGCGCCGCTGCGACCGGATCCACTCGGCCAGCTCGCGCTCGGCCGCGACTTCGCCGTCGGACAGCACCTCGAGCAGGGCATTGTCGTGCTGCAGCGGCAGCTTTCCGCGCGCTGTCGCCACCTGGTGGGCCAAGGCGGCGATCTCTGCATGTCCGCTCGGGTTCTCGTCGCGCATCGCGAGCCTTTCCGGACCGGAGCCCGGAGGTAGCGGCCGCCGATCCGATGGTTCGAACGTATGTGTGATCGCGCCGAGAGTAGTCTCTGGCCCCTCGAGGGTCAATGCCGAGCAAACGGAGGCCGGCCCGCGGTCGCTTTCGATGCGCGGCTCGGCACGCTCGGTTGTCAGGGCACGCGTAGAGCTGTCGAACCCCGTCAGGCGAAGGTGGTATGCCAGACCAGGGCTGCGGCGAGCGCACCCGCGCCGTTCACCGACCAGTGCAGTGCGATCGGGGCGAGCAGGCTTCCGCTTCGGCGGCGCAGCCAGGTGAAGACGACGCCGGCGGCGCCGGTCACCAGCACCGCGAGGGCGATCCCGAGCACCTGCCCGACCCAGCCACCGCCGAGCACGGCGCCGAGTCCGGCATTGCCGCTCGTCAGCCCGAATGACGATGCGATGTGCCACAGGCCGAACAACAGCGACCCGGTGAAGAAGACCCCGCGCGCCCCGTAGACCCGATCGAGGGTGCCGTGCAGCACCCCGCGGAACGCCAGTTCCTCGGGGATCACCGTCTGCAGCGGAATGACGATCATGGACGCGATGAGCGCGCCGGAGATAGTGGCGTAGCGATCGGCCATGAAGAACGGGCGGGTGATGGGTAGCGCGGCGCCGATGGCGACCACGGTGAGCACGAGGGCGACGGCGCCGACCGCGTAGAGCGTCCCGCGCCGCCAGTGCCGGGGCGAGAGCCCGAGTTCGTGCCACCCGAGCCCGCGTCGGCGCATGAGCGCCAGCAACACGACGGCCGCCACCGGCACGCTGATCACATTGGCCCAGGCGGTGGTGAAGTGGGCGACGAGGTTGGTGCAGGCCAGTACGACTACAACGACGGCCACATCCAGGTAGGCGTGCAGCCTGCGCCGCGGCTCCTGCCCGGGGGCGGCGCCCGCCGTCACCGAGGTATCTGCGACGCGGACCGAGCCCGCTGGACCGGCGGTCGAGGTGAGGACTTGGAGGGAGGCCGGTTCACGCACCGGGCCCAGTGTACGGACGCTGCCTGAGTGCGGGAAAAGAGCCATCGATCAGCGCTTACCCCGCTGAACCGGTTCTAATTCGCCGCCCAGCCGACCGGGTCGTCCCATGCCCGCAACCGACGGGTAGTCCGAAATTCCCGCTCCACCCCGCTGAGCGGATCGGTGAACCCGAGCCGCGCGGCGAGCAGTTGCAGCGGCCGGGTGAAGTCGTCGATCGGCTTGTCGGTGACTTCCGGATAGAAGTCGTCACCGAGAATCGGCACCCCGAGGCTGTTCATATGCAGCCGCAACTGATGGGTCCGCCCGGTGTGCGGCCGCAGCCGATAGCGGCCGAGCCCATCACGATGCTCGAGCAACTCCACCTCGGTCAGCGAATTCGGCTCACCGGGCACCTCGAACGCGGGCAGGACGTGCTTCTCCTTGACGATCCGACTGGTCACCGTGCGCGGCAGCGCCAGCTCCGGGTCATACCGCGCGACGGCCTCGTACTCCTTGAAAACCTCGCGACGATGGAAAAGGGTCTGGTAGGCCCCGCGCCGGACCGGGTTCACCACGAAGAGCACGAGCCCGGCGGTGGCCCGATCCAGCCGGTGCGCGGGAATCAGCTCGGGCAGGTCGAGGTCGCGGCGCAGCCGGACCAGCGCGGTCTCCAGGATGTGCCGCCCACGCGGAATGGTCGCGAGGAAATGCGGCTTGTCCACCACCAGGATGTCGTCGTCCCGGTGCACCACGGTGATGTCGAACGGCACCGGCGTCTCGACCGGCAGATCTCGGTGGAACCACACGGCCCCGCCGGGCACGTACGGCGCATCCGGCGACAGGGGACCGTCCAGATCGACGACCGCACCGGCCGCCAGCATCTCGTCGATCCGCGCGGCGGGCACCCGGGGCAGCCGCTCCACGAGGTGATCGCGCAGCGAACCCCACGCACCCTCCTCGGGCAGCCGCAACCGAGCCGGGTCGAGCCCGTGCCGCTTGGGCAGCGGCGGCCGCTGACGGCGTCGCACCGGCCCGACCCTAGCCGGTCAGAACCCGCGCAACCGGTCCGGGACGATGCGGATCGCGGCGGAGTAGGTCGCGGTGAACTCCGCGCCGGTGAGGTTCAGGCTCCCGAGCCCTTCCTCGTACTTGGCGAGCAGGGCGCCGGTCTCGGCGTCGCCGGGCGGCACCTCCTCGATATGCGCGGTGCCGGTGAAAACCACGACGTCGCCGCCGGTCTCGGTGCTGTTGAAATGCACCGAGATCCGTGGGTTGCGTCGGATATTGCGAATCTTGGCCTGGTCCGGCCTGCTGAAGATCAGCAGGGTGCCGTCGGACCAGAGGAACCACACGGGGTTCGGCTGCGGGGTGCCGCTCGGGCCGACGGTGGTGAGCCAGGCGATCTGGTCGGAGGCGAGGCGCTCGGCGACGCGGGCGCCGAACTCGGTGTCGGTATCGACGACGGAAGAGGTCATCTCCGTCACAACAGCGCTGCGCCACCGAGGATTCCGACTATTCGGACAACTTCGAACCAATCAACCGCGATGGCAAAACTTAGCCTAACCTATCTTCGAGGCGGGGGGACTCCCGCTGCGTAACGACCACGGGCGAGAGGCGAGGCGCATGACGGTGCAGACCGCGCCGCCGACGGCAGAGCCGGGGAACCGGCCGCCGAAGGCGGTGCTGAAGGAACGCAAGCAGCAGGAGGCGCTGGCGCGGCGCGAGATCCTCGCCCCGGTGCAGCGCACGCTGACCCTCGCGAGCCTGGTGGTCGCGGTAGCCTCGCTCGGCACGGTGGTGCCGTTCATCCTCATCGTCGAGGCCAGCCGGGAGCTGCTCGCGGCGCAGACCGACACCGACCGGGTCTGGCGGCTGGTCTGGATCGCCATCGCGGTGCTCGTCGCCCGCGGCCTGCTGCAGGCCGCCGCGCTCACCTGGTCGCACCTGGTGGACGCGAACTTCCAGCTGACCGTGCGCCGCGCGCTCGCCGCCAAGCTGAGCCGGGTGCCGCTCGGCTGGTTCTCCGACCGCAGCTCCGGCGAGGTGAAGAAGTACCTGCAGGACGATGTGGAGGCGCTGCACTACCTGATCGCGCATGCCCGGCTGGAGTTCGTCGGCGCGGTCGTCGCCCCGCTGGTGGCGCTCGGCTACCTGTTCACGGTCGACTGGCGGCTCACCCTGGTGCTGCTGATTCCGCTGGTCATCTACTTCATCGGGCTCAGCCGCATGATGGACCAGGCAGGCCGGGATCGGCTCGCCGTCTACACCCGCACCTCGCGGACAGTGCAGGAGGCGGCGATCGAATTCGTCGACGGCATCCAGGTGGTGCGCACCTTCGGGCAGGCGGGCCGCGCGCACAGCGCCTACCGGGACGCGATCGAGCAGCAGGTGGCCGCGCTGGACCGGCTCAAGACGCCGCAGATCCGGCCGCAGTCGGTGACCGACGTGGTGATCGCCCCCGTCTTCGTCATGGTGGTGATCGTGGTCGCCGGACTGGCCGGGGTCGGGCTGGAGTGGCTGGCTCCGCTGGATGTACTGCCGTTCCTGCTGGTCGGGCTCGGTCTCGGCAGCTCGCTCATGGGGCTCGGGTACGGCGGGCAGGCGCTGCGCGAGGGTGGCGCGGCGGCGGTGCGGTTGCACGAGCTGCAGCAGACGCCGGAGCTGGCGGCCGGGTCCGGGGACGCGGTTCCCGATGTAACCGATCGCGGCCTGGTGCGCTTCGAGGACGTCACCTTCGGGTACCGGGAGGGCCATCCGGTCCTGCGCGAGGTCGAGCTGGAGCTGGTGCCCGGCACCATCACCGCGCTGGTCGGGCCGAGCGGGTCCGGCAAATCCACGCTGGCCAAGTTGCTGCCCCGGTTCTATGACGTCACCGGCGGGCGGATCACCATCGGCGGCAAGGACATCCGCGACTACGGCACCGAGGAGCTGTACCGCACCGTCGGTTTCGTGCTGCAGGACGTCCGGCTGATCCGCGGCAGCATCCGCGACAACCTGACGCTGGCTAGGGCGGACGCCGACGACGCCGCGCTGGAGGCGGCCGCCCGCGCCGCCCGGATCCACGACCGGATCCTCGCGCTGCCGCGCGGCTACGACTCCGAGATCGGCGTCGACGCGACGCTCTCCGGCGGCGAGGCGCAGCGCCTCTCCATCGCGCGGGCGCTGCTCGCCGATACCCCGGTGCTGGTCCTGGACGAGGCCACCGCCTTCGCCGACCCGGAATCCGAGGCGGCGGTGCAGGACGCGCTCGCCGTGCTGGTCGCGGGCCGCACCGTGCTGGTGATCGCGCACCGGTTGCACACCCTCACCGGCGTGGACCGGATCCTGGTGCTGGAGAACGGATCCCTGGTCGAGCAGGGCGACCACGAGACGCTGCGCACGGCGGGCGGCACCTATCAGAGACTCTGGGAGATCAACGAAGCCGCGCTCGGCGCGGTCGCGCTGGTGGAAAGCGAGGAGGTCCGATGATCGCCAAGGTGCTCGCGCTGGTACCCGAGCAGTTCCGGGGCAGGCTGCCGATCCTGCTCGCGGTGATCGTCGCGCAGGCGGTCGCGCAGGGCATCGGCTACCTGCTCTTGGTTCCGGTGCTGGAGGCCCTGTTCGAGGACCGGCTGGATCGCGCCTGGACCTGGACGATCGCCATGGTGGTCGCGGTCGCGGTGATGGCCGTCTTCAGCTACCTGCAGACCACCATCGCGCTCCGCATCGCGCTCGGCATGCAGCGCGACCTGCAGTTGCGCATCGGCGATCATCTGAACGCGATGCCGCTCGGCTGGTTCGAGACGCACGGCGCGGGTCCGATCGGCCGGCTCGCCACGGAGAACGTGCTCGAGGTGCAGCGGGCGCTCGCCTACCTGGTTGCCAAGGTGCTGACCGCGGTGATCGTGCCGGTCACCGTCGCCGTCGGCACGCTGTTCGTGGACTGGCGGATCTCGCTCACCATGCTGGTGGCCGCGCCGGTGCTGTACGCGGTGAACGTGCTGGCCAACCGGGCCTACTCCACCTCCGAGAAGCGGGTGCACGCGGCCGCGTCCGAGGCCGACGCGCGGGTGGTCGAGTTCGCGCAGGCGCAGCCGGTGCTCCGGGCCTTCGGCGCGGTCGGCAGCGGAAACAAGGCGCTGGACGGCGCGCTGCATCGGCAGAAGTCGGAGACCACGCGGACCGTATTCACCTCGGTCCCCGGCCTCATCGTGTTCGAGCTCTTCGTCCAGGCGGTGTTCCTCGTCCTGGTGTACGTGGTGATCACGCAGGCCACCGGCGGTTCCGTCTCGGCCGCCGTCGCCATCGCACTGATCGCGGTGAGCGCGCGGTTCGTCGAGCCGCTGACCCAGGCCGCGCAGATCGGCAACGGTCTGCGTATCGCCCGCAACTCCCTCGACCGGGTCACCGAGTTGCTCGCCGAGCCGGTGCTGCCGGAGGCCACCGAAGCTGTCACTCCCGGCGCACCCGAGGTGCGCTTCGAGGATGTCACCTTCGGGTACCGCGAGGGCGAGCCGGTGGTCAGCGGGGTGTCGTTCACCGTGCCCGCGGGCAGCACCACCGCCATTGTCGGGCCGAGTGGCTCCGGCAAGACAACGCTGCTGCGGCTCGCCGCCCGCTACCACGACGTGAACTCCGGGCGAGTGTTCGTCGGCGGGCACGATGTGCGGGAGCAGCCATCGCAGGTGCTTTTCGACCAGCTCGCGCTGGTCTTCCAGAACGTTTATCTGTTCGACCGCTCGGTCACCGAGAACATTCGTATCGGCCGCCCGGAGGCCACCGACGAGGAGGTGCGCCGGGTCGGCGAGGCGGCTCGCGTGGACGAGATCGCCGCGCGGCTGCCGGACGGGTGGGATACCAGGGTCGGCGAGGGCGGCGCTTCGCTCTCCGGCGGTGAGCGGCAGCGAGTTTCGATCGCACGGGCGCTGCTCAAGGAGGCGCCGATCGTGCTGCTGGACGAGGCGACGAGTGCGCTCGATCCGCACAGCGAGGCGGTCGTGGTGCGCGGGGTGCACGAGCTGACCCAGGGGAAGACGGTGATCGTGGTCGCGCATCGGCTGTCGACGATCGCGCACGCGGATCAGATCCTGTTCGTCGAGGGCGGAGCGATCGTCGAACGGGGCACGCACAGTGAGCTTTTGGAGCTCGGCGGGCGGTATGCGGCGTTCTGGAACGAACGGAGCCGGGCGAGCGGCTGGCGGTTGGAGCGGGCTGGGGTCTGACCGGGGTTACACCGGGCCGCCGGTGATGTCCGGATAGCGACTCGCCACCGCGGCGACGTCCGCCGGACGCTCGCCGAGTGGCGGGCCGAGCACGGCGGCGAGTAGATCGGCTGTCGCCCGGCGTGTTTCGACCGCGCTCCGCTCGCCGCCGAACCACCGTGCGGCGAGCGTGCGCACCGGTGGCGCCAGGAACAGCGGAGCATCGGTGAAGCCGAGGTGGTCGGTGCGGCCGATCGTGTAGTGGTGCCCGCCGCCCTGTACACCGCCGAGCAGCTTGCGGTTGCCATCGACGTAGGCGGCCGAGTGCCCGGTAAGCGCCGGGTCGCTGTCGATCAGCAGGTATGGGCCTGGCAACCGCTGGTCGGGAAGATCGCCGTAGAGCGTGCCGTCGATATTGGCGGCGGCAATCACCCGCGGGTCGTGGGCGAGGGCGGAGGCCGCCGCGGCGCCGCCGAAGGAGTGGCCCGCAGCGGCCACGCGGGTGGTGTCGATGCGGCCGGTGAGGACACTGTCGGCGGTACCGATCCGGTCCAGCGCGAAGGACAGATCCGCCGTGCGGACGGCGAGCTGGGCGGCCATCTCGGCGTCGGTGCCCGAGTTCGGTACCCCGTGCGCGACCGTGCCGTCGGCGAGTTCGGTGACCGCGACCTGGTACGGGTGGTCCACCGCGAGCACCACGAAACCGCGCGAGGCCAGCTCGGTGAGCAGTCCGGTGTAGACCGCGCGCGGCGCGCCGTAGCCGGGGGAGAAGAGGATGACCGGCCAGCGCGGCCGATCGTCGGCGAGCGGGACGTCGGCGCCGGCGTGCGTGTCGATCAGGTGGTATCTGGAGAGCAGCACCGACGGTATTCCGGAGATGGTGGCTGGCAGGTCACCGTGTCCGTCCAGATACAGGTACTGCCGTGGCATCGAACCGAATTCGGCCGGATACCACGCCTGGACCACGACATTGCGGTGGTCACCGGGGTCGGCGGTGGCGGGCTCGGGACGGGACTCGTCCACCCAGCGCAGCACGGTGCTGCCGACCGGGTAGGCGCCGTCCGGCGGGGGCAACCGCGGCACCGGCGGCAGCGCCCAGACCGCGGTGGCGACCGGGACCAGCACGCCGAGGAGCAGCGCGGCGGGCAGCGTGCGCCGCGGGGTGCGGACGAGTAGCCAGGTAGCGACCCCGAGCAGCAGGTACGCGGGCACCCGCTGCACGACGAAACCCTCGAAGAGCAGCTGGAATCCGGCGCCTGCGAAGAGCAGGGGGAGCAGCACCGGCGCCGCCAAGCGCGCGGTGCGTGGTGCGACGGCGCCGCCGACCGCGAGGAGTAGAGCGGCCACCACCAGGACCGCGTCCAGCACCGACATGCGTTCAGCCTCCCCGACTACCCGGCGATCCGCATCGGCCTTCGGAGGGCCACGGTGTACGCCGCAGGGAGGACAACCCGGGTGCGCAGTTGGGAAATAGGGGGAAAAGCCGGGCAGAGATGATGTGCGGGCACCCGACCCCGCTCTAGCGTCGCCTACGCGCACGCGGCACCGGGTGGGACGTCCCCGGTGCCGGGTGCGTGCGACCTACAGGGGGAACGATGGCGGTACCGGGATGATCGAGCTGGGCTGGACGATCGCCGTCGGATTGCCGCTGGTGGTGCTGATCTCGGTGATCCTGTGGCCGTCGGGACGACCGTGACCCGGTGCCCACGGGGGACACCGGGTCCGGATCAGGAACTCAGCAGGAGACCGAGGCGTAGTAGCCGACGGTGCAGACCGACTCGCTGGTGAGCTTCCAGCTGCCGCCGACCTGCCGCCAGGAGACCTCGATCAGCGGGAACGGGGCGTACCCGGAGACGGTGGTCTGCAGGTTGGCGGTGAGGGTGTCGCCCGCGACGTTGACCGGGCCGGTGACGTACCAGGCGAAGCTCGGCACCGAGGAGATCACGCCGGTGATCTTGTCGATGGTGGCGAGGTCGGATTCGCCGCCCTCCAGCTCGGCGGCCCTGGCGCCGCGGCCTGCGCCGGGGTTCAGCACCAGCTGCAGCTTGGCCTGCAGCTCGCCGACGGACGGCGCCGCGGTGTGCACCACGGCGGGCGCGGCGGTGGCGGGGGCGGCGATCGCGACGCTGCCCGCGCCGAGCAGAGCGCCGGCGGCTAGGACGATCGCGGTGCGGGTCCTGAGGTTGATCATGTGCGTATCCCATCGTTTCGTGCGGGGTGTGCCGTACACGTCGGCTTCGACGCGGGGGCTTGGCACCACTCAGCAATATAAGGTAAGCCTATGCAAACATGAAGGGCGACCGGTACCGCGAGAGTTGGGAGCACCCGGTGGACAGACTTCTGGTGATCGGGGCGGGGCCGAAGGCGATGGCCGTCGCGGCCAAGGCACACGTGCTCCGGCAGCTCGGTCTGCCCGCCCCGCACGTGACCGTGGTGGAGGCGCACGCGGTCGGCGGCAACTGGCTCCCGGGCGGCGGCTGGACCGACGGCAGGCACCGGCTCGGCACCAGCCCGGAGAAGGACATCGGCTTCCCGTACCACTCCACCTTCGCCCGCGGCCACAACCGCGCCATCAACGAGGCGATGAACGGCTTCAGCTGGACCGCCTTCCTGATCGACCGCGGCGACTACGCCGAGTGGGTCGACCGCGGCAGGCCGAGCCCGCACCACTACGTCTGGGCCAAGTACCTGCAGTGGGTGGCGCGCCGCTCGGAGGTCGAGGTGGTGCTCGGCACGGTCACCGAGGTGGCGGCGGCGGCGGACGGCTGGCTGGTCACGGTGCGCGACGGCGACGGCTCGCTCGCCCAGCTGGACGCCGACGGGCTGATGATCACCGGCCCCGGCCGCAGCGGCCGCGCGCTGGCCGAGCACCCGAAGATGCTGAGCATCGCCGAGTTCTGGGAGCTGACGGGGAAGCGGGCGCTGCCGCCCTCCTCGCGGGCCGCGGTGATCGGCGGCGGCGAGACGGCGGGTTCGGCGATGGACGAGCTGGTCAGGCACGACGTGCTGACGATCTCGGTGATCTCGCCCGCGGCCACCATCTACACCCGCGGCGAGAGCTACTTCGAGAACTCGCTCTACTCCGATCCGGCCAAGTGGCGCGCGCTGAGCGTCGCCGAGCGCAGGGACGTGGTGCGCCGCACCGACCGTGGCGTCTTCTCGGTGCGGGTGCAGGAGACGCTGCTCGGCGACAACCGGGTGCACCACCTGCAGGGCCGGGTGGTCCGGGTGGCCGACCACGGCGACGGCGTCGCGCTCACCCTGCGCAACGACCGCCGCCCGGACCAGACGCACGCCTTCGACCTGGTGGTCGATGCCACCGGCGGGCAGCCGCTGTGGTTCACCGAGCTGTTCGACGCCGACGCGGCCGACCTGCTCGAGCTCGCTGTCGGCGGTCCGGTCACGCAACCTCGGCTGGAAGCGGCAATCGCGCACGACCTCTCGGTGAGCGGTCTCGGTGCGAAGCTGTACCTGCCGAACCTGGCGGGGCTGTCGCAGGGCCCCGGCTTCCCGAACCTCAGCTGCCTCGGCGAACTCTCGGACCGGGTGCTGGCCTCCGCCTCGGCCCGGAGCTCCAGTTCCGCCCGGGCTGCCGCGCGGCTTAGCGAATAGGCTAGGCTTGCCTTACTTATTGTCGATGGCGAGGTTCGGTTCATGCGTATCGTGTCGTTCGGTTTCCAGACCTGGGGCCGCCGCACTCTCCAGGCCCTGATCGATTCGGAGCACGAGGTGGTCCTCGCGGTCACCCATCCGGCGAGCGAGCACGCCTACAAGGGCATCTTCTCCGACTCGGTCGAGGAGCTGGCCCGCGAGCACGGCATCCCGGTGCACCTCACCGAGCAGGCCGACGCGGCCACCATCGACCTGGTGAAGCGGGCCGAGCCGGACGTCATCGTGGTGAACAGCTGGTACACCTGGATGCCCGCCGAGCTGTACGCGATGCCGCCGCACGGCACGCTCAACCTGCACGATTCGCTGCTGCCGAAGTTCACCGGCTTCTCCCCGGTGCTGTGGGCGCTGATCAGCGGCGAGTCCGAGTTCGGACTGACCGTGCACCGGATGGACGAGCAGCTCGACACCGGCGACATCCTGGTGCAGCACCGGCTGCCGATCCCGCCCGGCGCCACCGGGACCGAGCTGGTCGAGGCTGGCATGGAGCTGATCCCGGGCGCGGTGCACGAGGCGCTGGACGCGCTGGCGAACGGCACCGCCGAGTGGACGCCGCAGCGCAGGGAGGAGCGCACCTACTTCCACAAGCGCTCGGAGCGGGACAGCCTGATCGACTGGAGCTGGGCGGCCGCCGATCTGGAGCGGTTCGTGCGCGCGCTCTCCGCGCCGTACCCGCGCGCCTTCGCCTACTACCGGGGCGAGCGGGTCGAGGTGCTGGCGGCCAAGGTCTCCGCGGCGCGCTACGGCGGCACCGCGGGCCGGGTCATCGTCCAGGAGGACGGCGGCGCCGTGGTCTGCGGCCCGAACCCCGTTCGCGGCACGAACCACGGACTGGTGATCACCGCCGTCCGCACCGCCGACGGCGTCGAGCACTCCGGTGCCGAATTCTTCCGCCGCGGCGGCTATCTCACCGATTCACCTGCCTGAGCGGAGCTCCGCCGTGTCGATCCTCGCCGATCTCGTCGTCCCCGCCGTCGCGGGCGATCCGCGCAGGCCGCTGGCCGACGGCAGGCGCCGGGCGCTCTTCCTGCAGACCAGGGATCCGGAGGAGACCGCGCTGAACGTCGCGGTCGCCTACCGGGTGGACGGCGCGCTCGACCCCGACCGGCTGCGCGCCGCGCTCGCCCAGGTCGCGGCCGAGCACGAAATCCTGCGCACCACCTACGGTTTCGATGCCGAGGGGGAGCCGTTCGAGGAGCTGCGGGCCGACACCGCGCCGAGCTGGCAGCTGCACGACATCGCCGAGCTGCCGGAGGCGAGCCGGGCGCGGCGGGTCGAGGTGCTGGCGCGGCGCGAGCTGGCGCGGCCGTTCGACCTGGCCGTCGAGGCGCCGCTGCGGGTCACGCTGATCCGCACCGGGGCGGCGGAGTTCGTGCTGGTGCTGGTGGCGCACGGCATCGCCTGGGACGAGGAGTCGGCGGGCGTCTTCGGCGTCGCGCTGGAGGCGGCCTACCGTTCCGGGGGCGATGAGACGGGGACTCCCGCGGGACCGAGAGCCGAGCCGGGCCGGACCGCTGCGGTCGCGGACGATCCGAGCGCCGCGGACCTCGACTTCTGGCGCTCGGCGCTGACCCCGCTGCCGGACCCCGTCGAGCTGCCGACCAGGCCGGTCACCGGCCCGGCCCGCCGGATCCGCCGGGTGACCCGCAGGCTCCCCGCCGGGTTGCTCGATCGGGTGCCCGGCGCCGAATCCGGCCATCCTGACCCCGCCTTCGGCGCGCTGGGCGCGGCCTTCGCCGCCCTCCTGCACCGCTACACCGCCGCCACCGACCTGCTCCTCGCGGTCCCGGTGAACAACCGTGGCGCCGCCTCCGCCGACCGTATCGGGTTCTTCGGCAACACGATCCTGCTCCGCACGCGAGTGCACTCCGCCGAGCCCTTCACCGAGCTGGCCGCGAGTTTCACCGAAGCAGCGGGCGCGGCCTTCGCGCACGCCCACGTCGGTATCGAGCACGTGGTCCGGGTGCTGAACCCGCGCCGCGCGGGCGCGCAGGACGGCCTGGATCGGCTGGCGCGCATCGCTTTCGGAGTGCGCACGGCCGAACCCGGTTTCGCACTCGGCGCGGCGAACGCGACCCCGCTGGAACTGGGCAGCCGCACCGCCGCGGTGCCGCTGCGCATCGACGTCGTCCGGGACGGCGCGGACGCGCGGGTGCAGGCCGAGTACCGGGACGGCCGGTTCGACGACGGGCTGATCGCGCAGCTGCTCACGCACTACGTCCGCCTCCTCGCGGACGCGGTCGCCGCGCCGGAGCGGACGGTGGGCGAGCTGGACCTGCTCGGCGCCGACGAGCGCGAGCGGCTGCGTGCGCAGTCGCACGGCGAGCTGGTCCCGACCCCGCCGAGCACCCTGGTCGCGCTCTTCGAGCACCGCGTGCGCCAAGCGCCGGGCGCACCCGCGCTGCTGGCGCCGAGCCGCACCGGCGACCGCACCATCGGCTACGCCGAGCTGGACCGCAGGGCGAACCGGCTGGCCCGCGAGCTGATCGCGCGCGAGATCGGCGCCGAGGACCTGGTCGCGCTGCGCCTGGCGACCTCGGTGGAGTACGTGGTCGCGGTCCTCGCGGTGCTCAAGGCAGGCGCCGCCTACCTGCCGATCGACCCCTCGTACCCGCAGGCCCGGATCGACTACGTGCTGGCCGACGCCGCGCCGCGGCTGATCCTCGACCCCGAATCGCTGGCCGCCGCCGAGCGCGCCGCCGCCGCGCTGCCATCGGAGCCGCTCGCCGACACCGAGCGGGCCCGCCCGCTGCGCCCGGCGAACCTGGCCTACGTCATCTACACATCGGGCTCCACCGGCAGGCCGAAGGGCGTTCCGGTCGCGCACGCGGCGATCGCGGAGCACCTCGACGGCTTCTGCGCGGAGTGGGGGATGACCGCCGACGACCGGCTGCTGCAGTCCTCCTCGATCGGCTTCGACGCCTCGCTGCTCGACATCTTCGTGACCTTCACCGTCGGCGCCTGCCTGGTGGTGCCGGAGCCGGACGCGCTGCGCGACCTCTCCTACACGGCCGAGATCATCGCGCGCTGCCGGGTCACCGTGCTGCACATGGTGCCGTCGACGCTGAGCACCCTGCTGCTGCTGCCCGAGGTGAGCGACTGGCGGGCGCTGCGCCGGGTGCCGGTGGGCGGCGAGGCGCTGCTCGGCGAGGTCGCCGACCGGTTCGCCGCGGTCTTCGACGCCGAGCTGCGCAACCACTACGGCCCCACCGAGGCGGTGGTCTGCGCGACGCACCAGGTGGTGGCCGGGCCGCAGGGCGCCGGGATCGTGCCGATCGGGGTGCCGAACCGGAATGTGCACGTGCACCTGCTCGACGCCGGGCTGCGGCCGGTGCCCGCCGGGGTGATCGGCGAGATCTACCTGGGCGGGGCGCAGCTGGCGCGCGGCTACCTGAACCGGGCCGGGCTGGCCGCGGAGCGCTTCGTCGCCGACCCGTTCCTGGCGGGCGGCAGGCTCTACCGCACCGGCGATCTGGCCCGGCGCAACCTGGCGGGCGAGATCGAGTTCGTCGGCCGCGCCGACGACCAGGTGAAGGTGCGCGGGCACCGGATCGAGCTGGGCGAGGTGCAGGCCGCGATCGCGGCGCACCCGGCGGTGGGGCACTGCGCCGTCGTCGCGGTCAGCGATCCGGCGCGCGGCACCACGCTCGCCGCCTACCTGGTGCCAGCGGGCAGCGGGCTGGTGCTGGAGCCGGAGCAGGTGCGGGCCCGCGCGGCCGTGAGCCTGCCGGAGTACATGCTGCCGAGCAGCTTCACCGTGCTGGAGCGGATTCCGCTGACCGAGCACGGCAAGCTGGATCGGGCCGCGCTGCCCGCACCCGCCCCGGTGAGCTCGCCGGTCTCCCGGGAACCGGCCACCGGCACCGAGATCCGGCTTGCGGCGCTCTTCGCCGAGATCTTCGGCGCCGAGCGGGTCGGGGCCGACGACTCCTTCTTCGAGCTGGGCGGGCACTCGCTGCTCGCCGGGCGGCTGGTGGCGCTGATCCGGGCGGAGTTCGGGGTCGCGGTCGATGTGCGGGCGCCGTTCGACACGCCGACGGTGGCCGGGCTGGCCGCCGCCATCGAGGCGGCGCCGCTGACCGCCTCGTCGCTGCCCGCGCCGACCAGGCAGGTGCGCAGGCCGGAACTGGCTCCGCTCTCGGTGGCCCAGGAGGCGCGCTGGTGGTCGCCGACGGATTCGCGCTGCGGGGTTCCCTTCGCGGTGCGGTTCGAGGGTCGGCTGGACCGCGCGGCGCTGATCGGCGCGCTTCGAGACACCCTCGCCAGGCACGAGATCCTGCGCACCCGGTTCGCGCCTGGGCCGGAGGGGACGCCGGTGCCGCAGCGGGTTCCGGTGGAGGAGATCGAGATTCCGGTGCGCACGGCCGGCTCGGCCGCCGAGCTGAACGCCGCGCTGGCCGAGGCCGCCGCGGCGGTCCCCGACCCGGTGGCGGGGCCCGGCATCCGGCCGGTGCTGCTGACCACGGACGCCGAGACGCACGTGCTGGTGCTGACCGCGCACCACCTGGTGGCGGACCACTGGTCGTTCCGCACGGTGCTGCGCGACCTCGCCCCCGCCTACCGCGCCCGGCTGCGCGGCGACACCGCGCACCGCCCGCTGCCCGAGCTGAGCTTCACCGACTACGCGCTCTGGCAGCGCGCCGCCGCGGGCCCGCTGCACGCGCAGGCCGAGTACTGGCGCGCCGCGCTCGCCGGCCTCCCCGCCCCGACCGGTCTCGCCACCGATCTGCCGCGCCGCGCATCGTCCGGAACTGAATCGCCCGCCGCCGATCCGCGCCGCGAACAGGGCGAAAACGGCTCCCACACCGCCCGGTTCACCATCGACCCGGTGTTGCGCGGGCGACTGCGCGCGCTCGCGGAGGGCGTCGGCGCCTCGGAGTTCATGCTGTACCAGGCGGCGGTCGCGGTGCTGCTGCACCAGCACGGCGCCGGCACCGATATCGCGCTCGGCGCCGCCATCGCCGGGCGCACCGACCCGGCGCTGGCCGACCTGGTCGGCCCGGTGGCGAACACCCTGGTCCTGCGCACCGATCTCACCGGCGATCCGACGCCGCGCGCGGTCCTCGAGCGCTCCAGGGCCACCGCGCTCGCCGCCTACGGCAACCAGGACGTCCCGGTGGAGTGCGTGCCCGGCGCGGCCGAGACCTTCGGCGCCACCCTCGATTTCCGCGAGCAGGACTGGTCCGCCGAGGCGCGGTTCGGCGAGGAGATCGCCGCCGCGGTGCTTCCGCTGCCCGGCGATCCCGCCCTGCGCGACATCGGCTTCGCCTTCCACTGTGCCCAGGACGGCGGCTTCGACGCGGCGATCACGGTGCGCGCGAACCTTTTCCGGCCCGCGTCGGCCGAGCTCTTCGCCGGCCGGGCGCGCCGGCTGCTCACCGCCTTCGCCGACACCCCCGACCGGCCGCTGAGCCGGCTCGGCGTCGGCACCGGCGAGGAGCGCGAACGGGTGCTGCGCGAGTGGTCGGCCGGGGTCGAGCCGCCGTTCGGGCCTGCGGCACCCGGGCTGCTGTGGCGCGGCCGGATGTTCCCCGGCCAGCGCCCGGCGCTGCGCTGCGGTGGCGAGACCCTGGACTACCAAACCCTTTTCCAGCGCGTCGACGAGGTGAAGGACGCGGCCCCCGCCACCGGGATCGCGGCCGCGGACATCGTGCGGCTGCTGGTCGCCTTCGACGCCGCAGCGCAGTCCGACACCCCGATCACGCTGGCGGCCGGCTGCACCGGCACCGGACGGGTCGTGATCGCGCCCGCCGCGGTGGCCGCGGCGGTGGCCGATCGCCGCGCGGTGGTCACCGACTGCGCGCCCGGCAGCACCGACCGGGCGCGCGGCTCGGTGGACGTGCGGCTGGTGGTCGCGCCTGCGCCGACGGTCGCGGTGCTGGTCGAGGTGCTCGCCGGGCTGGTGGACGGCGCCACCGTCGTGGTCGCCGAGCCGAGCCGGGCCGCCGCCTTCCTCGACGCCGAGCGGGTGACGCACGTGGTCGCCGCGGCCGGCACCGTGCTCGGCCGGGACGGCGCGCTCCGGGACGGCCCGAACCGCTGGGCCGAGGTCAGGCGCTGGGACCTCTGGGGCGAGGGCGGTCCGAGCGAATCCGAGTGCGCGCGCATTGCTTTCGACACCCCGGCCGAGTTCCCGGCCAGGGCGGCGGGGACGGTCGGCTACGCGCCGGCCGTGACCGTCGGCGCGGTGGCGCGCGGGCCGGTGGACGGCAGCGGGCGGGTCCGCCCGATCCCGGGCGCGCGGGTGTACGTGCTGGATCCGGCCGGGCAGCCGTGCGCGCCGGGAGTGCCGGGTGCGGTGTACGTCGGCGGCGCCGCGCTCGGCGTGGCCGACGCCGCGGACGCGCGGTTCGAGGACGACCCGCTGCAGCCGGGGGAGCGCCGCTACCGCACCGGCGACACCGCGCACTGGACCGTCGACGGCTGGCTGAAATTCGCTTAGCCTAACCTTTGAAAAAACCGACCGTTCGATTCGAGGAGCTGACCCATGCCGTCGACAACGAGACGCGGCCCCGCCGCCAGGCTCGGCTTCGCGCTGCTCGCGCTCGGGGTCGCGCTCGGCGTGGTCGCCTGCGGCGGCTCCGGTGATTCCGGCGGCGGCGACGGCGCGGTGACGATCACGCACAACTACGGCGAGACCGTGGTCGACGGCACCCCGGAGCGCATCGTCACGCTCGGCAACCAGTGGCTCGACGCCACCCAGGCCTTCGGCATCACCCCGGTCGGCTACGCGGACAACATCTCCATCGGCGCCAAGACCAAGGTGCCGTGGGAGCCGGACTCGCTGAGCCAGGCCACCGTGCTCAACGCGGGCGGCGACATCGCCGAGCAGATCGCCGGGCTGGAGCCGGATTTGATCCTGGTGCCGAGCTACCTGGTCGACAGGGCGCTGTACGACAAGCTCTCCAAGCTCGCCCCGACGATCGGCGCGGTCACCGCGAACGCCCAGGTGGACAACTGGACCGACCAGGTGACCGCGCTCGGCAAGATCCTGGACCGGGAGGGCGACGCGCAGGGCATCATCGACGGCGTCGACGCCAAGGTCGACGGGTTCGCGCAGAAGTACCCGAAGCTGTCCGGCAAGACCTTCCTCACCTGCATGCTCACCGGCCCGGCCCAGCTCATGGTGCTGGCCGATCCCAAGGACGGCTCGGCGGCGCTCTTCGAGCGGCTCGGCATGAGCATCCCGCGGAAGATCGCGGACGAGGCGCCCGCGGGCGGCAGGCTCGCGCTCTCGCCGGAGCGGCTCGGCGACCTGACCTCCGACATGCTGATCTGTGGCGCGCTGCCCGCCTTCGAGGAGAAGTTCAAGCAGCTGCCCGGCTACGCCGAGCTGCCCGCGGTGAAGTCCGGCGGCATCGCCTTCATCGACGTGATGACGATCAGCGCGCTGAACACCCCCACCCCGCTGAACACCCCGTACGTGCTGGACAAGCTGGCGCCGACCTTCGAGGCGCTGAACAAGTAGCGGGTTGCGGTTGGTACCGGACGAGCGGTCTGGTTAGGATAGGCTAACTTTGGTCGCGCGGTCCGTCGGGCAGGCGATCGGTTGTTCGGACTGAAGCCGGGCGGTCGTCGATTCGCCGCCGCGGCGCGGAAGGATCGCGATGCCAGACTCGCTCGTGCAGGACTCCACCGGCCGGAACGGCTCCGCGGGCCGGGCGGCGCGCCCGGTTCCGCTCGCGCCCGCCCAGCAGGCCGTGCTGCTCCCGGAGCGGCTGCGCCGCACCCCGGCCGCGAATCTCTTCCTCGCGCTGGAGCTCACCGGCGAACTCGATGACGATGCCGTGCGCCGCGCGGTCACCGCGGTGCTGACCGGGCACGAGATCCTGCGCAGCGTCTTCCCGGACGATCGCCGGGTGCCCTACCAGCGCGCCGACGACCTGCCCGGCTCGGTGCTCGCGCTCGGTGCGCCGGATGCCGGGCACGTCTTCGACCTGGTGCGCGAGATTCCCGTCCGGGTCACGCTCGACCGCACCGGGGAGCGCGCGGTGCTGGCGTTCACGGTGCATCCGGTGGCCGCCGACGACGTCTCGCTGGAGCTGCTCGCCGAGGCGCTCTTCGCCGCGCTCGACACCGGCGAGGTGACCGGGTCCAGCTTCCGCGCGGCGGTTCCTGCGCTGGTCAAGGGGATGGCGGTGGATCCGGCGGCCGACGCCGACGCCGGGTACTGGCTGGCCGGGCTGGCCGACCTGCCGGAGCGCGCGGTGCCGGTCGAGCCCGGCGCGGCCGCACGGCACAGCTTCCGGATCGCGCCGGAGGCGCTGGCCGATCTCACCGCGGGGCAGGACCCGGCGGCCGCCTTCGCGGCGCTGCTGGCGAAGGCGCTCGGCACCGCGGGGCTCGGCGACGATCCGGCCGTCGGGCTCTTCGACCCGGCCAGGGACGAGGCCACCGCCTCGACCATCGGCCCCTTCGGCAACTACCTGGTGCTGCGCGGCCTCACCGGTGCCGAGGCGCCGCGGCAGGCCGTGCTCGGCGCGGCCGAGGTGCTGGCGGCGGCGCGGGCGCACGGCTCGACCCGGATCGAGTTCCTGACCCACCGGCTGCGCGGTGCGGCGGCGGTCTCCGGCGGCGCGCTCTTCCAGGCCGCGCTGGTGGTGCGGTCCGGACATGCCATCGCGCACAGCGGGTCCGGGTACACCGCGCGCGAGCTCGACCGGCGGCTCGCCCGCCCGCACGGGGTGGAGCTGCTGGTCGACGTGCGGCTGGACGACGACGGCGCGCTGGTGACCGTCGATTCGCCCGCCGCCCCCGCCGCGCTGCCCGAGTTCATCGCCGAGCTGGAGCGCCGCGCCCTGGCCTGGGCCGACGGCCGCGACGATGGCGGTGCCGTCCCGCTGTTCCAGCAGCCCGTCGCCACCGCGGGCGAGCTCGGCCCCGGTCTCGGCGGCCCGCTGCGGACCGAGGCGGAGCACACCCTGGCTGCCGCCATCCGCACCGTGCTCGAGCTGGACGAGGACGACGAGGTGGGCCGCGAGGACACCTTCTTCTCCCTGGGCGGCGACTCCATCGCCGCACTGCGGCTGGTCACCGTGCTGGCCGAGCAGGGCTTCGCGCTGGACGTGCAGACCGTGTTCGGCTTCCCGGCGGTGCACGAGCTCGCCGAGCAGCTGGAGGCCGCGCCCGAGCAGGTGGCCGCGCCGGAGCCGCAGGCCGCCGCGCCGCTCAGCGCCTCCGGGCTCGACCCGGCGGTGCTGGCCGCGCTCGGCAAGAAGTTCGGCGCGTGAGCACCTCCATCCTCGACGTCGTCGCGCTCTCGCCGCTGCAGCGCGGGCTGTACTCGGTGAGCGCGACCTCCGGCGACGTCGACCCCTACCTGGTGACCTTCGCGGTGCGGGTGGACGGCCTCGCCGACCTCGGCAGCCTGCGCAAGGCCTTCGACCAGGTGCTGGAGCGGTATCCGCACCTGGGCGGCGCGGTCGTCACCGACGGGCTGCCGCACCCGGTGCTGGTGACCACCTCCGCGGGCCGGATCGGCTGGCGCGAGCTGGATCTGCGCGGCGAACCCGATCCGGCGGCGGCCGCGCGGCAGCTCTACCTGGACGAGGGGCGCACGCGGATCGATCTCGACGCGGGGCCGCTGTTCCGGGTGGTCGCCGCGCGGGTCGGGGCGCAGGAGTACGAGCTGGTCTGCACCGCGCACCACATCGTGGTGGACGGCTGGTCCGTTCCGTTGATCTTCGCCGACCTGCTCGCGCTGCACCGGGGCGAGGGCGCCGGGCTGCCCCCCGCCCCGCCGCTGCGCGAGCACGCGGCCTGGCTGGCGAGCAGGGACACCGAGGCGTCGGCCGGGGCGTGGACCGCGGCGCTGGCCGGGCTCGCCCCGATGCCCATGATCGCCGGGCCCGCGCCCGCCGACATCCCGGTGCTCGGCGAGGCCAGGCTCTCGCCCGAGCGCACCGCCGCCGTCACCGGCTGGGCGCGCGCGCACGGGCTCACCCTGAACACCGTGCTGCAGCTGGCCTGGGCGCGGGTGCTCTCCGCACTCACCGGGCGCGACGACGTGGTGTTCGGGCAGACCACCTCCGGGCGGGACGGCTCGCTGCCGAACGCCGACCGGCTGGTCGGGGCGCTGGTGACCACGATCCCGGTGCGGGTCCGGCTGGACGGGCGGGCGCCTGCCGAGATCGGCGGGGAGCTGCAGAAGGAGGTCGCGCGGCTGCGGGCGCACGAGTACCTCGGCATCGCGGAGATCACCAAGCGGGCCGGGGTGGGGCAGCTCTTCGACACGCTGCTGGTCTTCGAGAACACGCCGATGGGCGACATCACCGCGCGGATGCCGCTCGGCGACGGAGCCACGCTGGTGCCGCAGCGGATCGACTCGCCGAGCCACTACCCGATCGCGGTGGTTCCGGTGCTGGAGCAGGGGTCGCTGATCAACCGGGTGGAGATCCGGCCGGATCTGGTGCGGCGGTTCGAGCCGGATGCGCTGGCGGAGCGGGTGCTCGCGGTGCTGGAGCGGATCACCGGCGCCGCCCGGGCGGCCGATGTAGCGGTGCTGCTCGACGGGGAGCCCGCCGCGCTGGCCGCGCCGGATGCGCTGGCCGGGCCTGGTGCGGTGGCCGGGCCTGGTGCGGTGGCCGGGCCGGATGCCGTCGCCGTGCCGGGGGATGTGCCGCACACGCTGCTCGCGGCCGTCGAGCGGTTCGGCGACCGGAGCGCCGTCGTGGACGAGGTGGGGCAGCACTCGTACGCCGAGTTCGGCGCCGCCGTCCTGGCGCTGGCCGCCGGACTCGCCGCGCGCGGGGTCGGGCCGGGGAGCGCCGTCGCGGTGGCGCTGCCGCGCGACCGCCGAGTCCTGCACGCGCCCTTCGCGATCGGCCTCACCGGCGCGACCTGCGTGCACGTCGACCCCGCCACCCCGCCCGACCGGCTCGCCTACATCGCCGAAACCGCAGGCGTGCGTCTGGTTCTCGCCGATGCCGCCCTCGCCGATGTCCTGGCCGAAACCGGTCTAACCCACCTCGTCCCCGACAACGCCGGTGCCCTGCGCGAACTGTCCCCCGCCGCAGGCGGAACTCTCGCCACCGCGGGCGACGGGTTCCCGCCGGTCCCGGCGGAGAACCCGTTCTACGTCGTCTTCACCTCCGGCACCACCGGCCGCCCCAAGGGCGTCGCGGTGCCGCACCGCGCCCTGCTCAACCACTGGGACAACCACGAGCGCCGCATCTTCGCCCCGGAGAGCGCGGCGGCGGGCAGGCCGCTGCGCGTCGGCCACGGCTGGTCCACCGGCTTCGACGCCGCCTGGCAGCCGAGCATCGCCCTGCTCTCCGGCCACACCGTCGTGCTGCTCGGCGACGGCGAGCGCACCGACGCCGAGCGGATCGTCGCGGCCATCGCGACCAACGGCATCGATATCTTCGACACCTCGCCCTCCATGCTGAACCGGCTCGTCGCCGCCGGGCTCTTCACCGACCGCGACGGCCGCGAGCACTGCCCCCTGCGCGTGCTCGCCCTCGGCGGCGAGGCCATCAGCCAGGACACCTGGAACCGCCTGCGCGGCCTCGCGGACACCAGGGTGATCAACTTCTACGGCCCGACCGAGACCACGGTCGAGGCGCTCATGGCCGACGTGCACGAGCACGAGACCCCGACCATCGGCCACACCTTCGGCGGCATGACCGCCGAGGTGCTCGACCACCGCCTGCGCCCGGTGCCCCCCGGCGGCCAGGGCGAGCTGTACCTCTCCGGCGCGCAGCTGGCCCATGGCTACCTGCGCCGCCCCGGGCAGACCGCGGCCGCCTTCGTGGCAGGCCCGGCCGGAAGGCGCTACCGCACCGGCGATCTGGTGCGCCGCACCCAGGCGGGCACCGTGGTCTACGAGGGCCGGATCGACAGCCAGGTGAAGATCAACGGCTACCGGGTCGAGCCGGACGAGGCCACCGCCGTGCTCCGTGAGATCCCCGGCGTGCGGCACGCCGCCGCGCTCGCCTTCACCGCGGGTGGCCGCACCCGGCTCGGCGCGCTGGTGGTCTCGGACCGCCCGGCCACCGCCATCCGCGCGGCCGCCGCCCGCAGGCTCCCGCAGTTCCTGGTGCCGACCCGGATCGTGCACGTGGCCGAGATCCCGCTGAACCGCAACGACAAGCTCGACACGCACGCCGCGACCGCGCTGCTCACCGCCCCGGTGGCGACCGGCGCCGCGGCCGAGCCCGGCACCGAGACCGAGCGCGCGCTGCTCGGCGTGCTCGCGGAGATGCACGCGGGCGGCGCCGGAATCCTGGACAGTCTGGTCGATCTCGGGATCGACAGCATCGGCGTGATCGACCTGGTCTCGCGGCTGCGCGGGGCCGGCTACCGGGTCGCGGCGCGGGATGTGCTCGGCGCCGCCGACCTGCGCGAGCTGGCCGCATTGCTGGACGGGGCCGGGGAGCCGGACGCGGGTGGCGAGGTGCTCGCGGCGGGCGCGGTGCTGCCGCTGACCGCGCTGGCCCTGGAGATCATCGGGCAGGGCGGGTACGGGCACCTGACCCAGAGCCAGGTGCTGACGCTGCCGCCCGGGGTCGACCCGGCCGGGGCCGAGGAGGTGCTGCGCGCGCTGGCGACGGCGCACCCGGCGCTGCGCTCGCGGCTCGGCGCGGTCGACGGCGTCCCTGCGCTGATCGTGCTGGCGCCGGAGGAGTTCCTGGTCGAGGTCGCCGTGGCCGCGCCGGGCTCGGCGACGCCGCGCGAGCTGCTCGCCGCCACCGTCGACCGGCTCGACCCGGCCGCCGGACGGATGGTCGCGGCCACCGTGCTCACCGGCGCGGAACCGCGGCTGCTGCTCTCCGTCCACCACCTCGCGGTGGACGTGGTGTCCTGGCTGATCCTCGCCGACGACCTGCGCGGGCTGGCCGACGGGCGCGCGCCGCTGGTCGAGTACGCGCAGCCGGGAGCGGTGGTTCCCGCTGCGGCGGAGCCGCTTCCGGTGCTGGGCACGCCGCTCGCCGGGCGGCTCACCGACCCGGCGCTCGACCGGGCCGCCGACGCGCACCAGCACGTGGTCGAGCTCGACCCGGCGCGCACCGCCGCGTTGCTCGCGCGATGTGCGGCGAGCGACGTTCCGCTGGAGGAGGTGCTGATCGTGGCCTGCGCCCGCGCCTTCGACGGGCTCGCCGACGCGGCGGGGCGGGTGGCGATCACCAGGGAGTCGCACGGGCGGCCCGCCGACGACGACAGCAGGCGGGTCGGCTGGTTCACCGTCGAGGAGACGGTGACCGTGCCCGGCGCGGTGGTCGCGGAGTGGAGCCCGGCGGCGGGGCGGCCCGCGCTCGCCGAGCGCTCGACGGTGGTGCGGGGGCAGCTGCGGTTGAACCACCTCGGTCGCTTCGACCAGCTCACCGGAGGTAGCGGGCCGTGGGCGCCGGTTCCGATGGCGGAGTTCACCGCCGAGTTCGGCATCGCGCAGCATCCCGAGCTGCCGCTGCGCTTCACCGTCGACATCACGACGGTGGTGATTCAGCGGGAAGGTGCGCCGGTGCTGGTGGGGCAGTTCGACATCAACGGCGCCGTGCTGAGTTCCGCGGCCGCCGCCGAGTACCCGGCTCGCTGGCGCGAGGTGGTCTCCGCGCTCGCGGAGTGAGGCCGGAACCGGGCAGCGGGGGATACGCGACCTCGCTGCCCGGACCGCCGGTCGCGCGCGACGGAGCCCACCGTCGGCGCGCCGTGGCACAGCGCCCACCCAGCAACCTTGCCGATGAGTTAGCATGGGCAAAGTTAGGCAAGGCTAGCCTACACCAAATCGGACATAGCGGTCAAGTCGGGCCGCGAAGTTCGAAGTGGGGTGGCTGTTTCGGGTTAAGGAGTCGGATGCTCGGCAAGGCGGAACTGCGCGACATCGTGGCGGCGGATCTCGGGGTCGCGCCCGGGGCGGTCGGCTTCGACGACGATCTGGTGAGCCTCGGGATGCACTCCATGAAGCTCATGCGGCTGGCCGCCGGGTGGCGCAAGCGGGGGTACGACATCCGAAGCTCGGCGCTCGCCCTCGAGCCCACGATCTCCGCCTGGGCGTCTCTGCTCGCCGCAGCCGCCCCCACGAACCCCGCAGGTGCCGGGGATGCGAGTTCCCCGGACGACTCGAGCGCGGGCTCGGCCGAGCCGTCGGCCGAATTTCCCCTCGCCACCATGCAGCACGCGTACTGGATGGGCAGGCGCGGGGATCAGGCGCTCGGCGGCGTCGCGGCACACCTGTTCGTCGAGTTCGACGGCACCGGGGCCGATCCGGAGCGGCTGCGCCGGGCCGTCGCGCGCCTGGTGCGCAGGCACGAGATGCTGCGCGCCCAGTTCCTGGACGCGGGCACCCAGCGCGTCCTGCCCGAGCCGCTGGTCCCGGTCTTCGCCGCGCTCGACCTGAGCACCGAGCCCGCCGACCGGATCGAGGCCGAACTGGAGCGGGTGCGCCAGGATAAGAGCCACCAGCGCATGGACGTGGCCGCGGGCAAGGTCATCGACATCGCGCTCACCGTGCTGCCGGACGGCGGCCACCGCCTGCACCTGGACGTCGACATGCTGGCGGGCGACGCGCAGAGCTACCGCCGGGTCCTCGACGACTTGGCCAACCTGTACGAGGCCGACGCCGACGCCCTCCCGCCGCTCGGCATCACCTTCCGCGAGTACCTGGCCGCGAAGGAGCGCACCACCGGCGACACCGAGGCGGATCGCGCCTGGTGGGCCGAGCGGCTCGCCGAGCTGCCCGACATCCCCGCGCTCCCGGTGCTGCCGGAGAACGAGCGGCGCGACGCCGCCCGCAGCGTCCGGCTGCACCACTGGTTCGACGCGGAGGCGAGGGCGAATCTGCACGCCAACGCGCACGGGAACGGCGTCACCGCGGCGGTCACCCTCGCCACCGTCTTCGGCGAGGTGATCGCGCGCTGGTCGGCGCGGCAGCGCTTCCTGCTGAACGTTCCGCTCTTCGCCCGCGAGCAGCTGCACGACGAGATCGACGCGGTGGTCGGCGATTTCACCAACTCGGTACTGGTCGAGATCGACGCCTCCCGGGTTGAGCCCGTGCTCGCCAGGGCCCGCAGGTTGCAGCGCGAACTGCACACCTGCGCGGCGCACGCCGAGTACGAGGGGCTGGACGTGCTGCGCGACCTGGGCAGGCTGCGCGGCGCGCCGGTGACGCCGTCGGTGGTCTTCACCTCCGGGCTCGACCTCGGGGAGCTGTTCTCCGAGCGGGTCACCCGGGTCTTCGGCAAGCCGGTGTGGATCATCTCGCAGGGCCCGCAGGTGGATCTGGACGCCCAGGTGGCGGAGCTGGACGGCGGGCTGCTGGTGAACTGGGACCTGCGCCGCGACGCGCTGCCCGACGGCATCGCCGAGACCATGTTCGCCGAGTTCCTGCGGATTCTGGCCGCGCTGGCCGCGCCCGGCGCGGATTGGTCGCAGCCGCTGGCGATTCCGCTGCCCGCGGAGCAGGCGGCGGTGCGGCTGGCGGTCAACGACACCGCCGAGGAGTTCGGGGCGCGCACGCTGCACCACGCCTTCTTCGAGCTGGCGGAGCGGCATCCGCAGCGGACCGCGCTGCTCCGCGCGGGTGGCCTCGCCACCAGCTACGGCGAACTGGCCGGGCAGGCGCTCGCCGTCGCCCGGGCGCTGGCGGCCGCCGGGGTGCGGTCGGGCGACACCGTCGCGGTGCTCGTGCCCAAGGGGCACCGGCAAATTCCCGCCGTGCTCGGCGTGCTCGCCGCCGGCGCGACCTACCTGCCCATCGGCACCGACCAGCCCGCCGCCCGGCGCGACCGCATCCTCGCCCGCGCGGGTGTCGACGTGGCGATCACGGATGGCGCTGCTGAACTCACCACACGGGTGACCCCCGTCGACCTGACCACCGCGCTGGCCGGCCCCGCACTCGACGCGCCGCTCCCGGCGACCCCCGACAGCACCGCCTACGTGCTGTTCACCTCCGGCTCGACCGGCGAACCGAAGGGCGTCGAGGTGAGTCACCGCGCCGCGGCGAACACCGTCGACGCCATCGCCCGCCGCTTCGGCATCGGCGCGGGCGACCGCCACATCGGCCTCTCCGCGCTCAACTTCGACCTCTCGGTCTACGACATCTTCGCCCCGCTGAGCGTCGGCGGCGCCCTTGCCTGCCTCGACGAGGCCACCGAGCGCGACGCCCAGGCATGGGCCGCGCTGATCGCGGAGGCAGCGGTCTCCGTGGTGAACGCGGCACCCGGACTGCTGCAGATGCTCGCCGACATCGCCGCCCCCGAGCAGCTGCGCTCGATCCGCCTGGTCCTCACCGGCGGCGACCGGGTGCGCACCCGGCTGGCCCGCCGTTTCCGCGAAGCGGTGCCCGGGCTGCGCTTCGTCGGCCTCGGCGGCACCACCGAGACCGCCATCCACTCCACCGTCTGCGAGGTCACCGACGACTTCCCGGCGCACCGGGACAGCGTCCCGTACGGCACGCCGCTCGCGAATGTCGCGCTGCGCGTGGTGAACCAGCGCGGCGAGGACTGCCCGGACCTGGTGCCCGGCGAGCTGTGGATCGGCGGCGCGAGCGTGGCCGACGGTTACCGGGGCGACGCCGAGCGCACCGCCGACCGATTCATCGAGCACGAGGGGCTGCGCTGGTACCGCACCGGCGACCTGGCCAGGTACCTACCGGACGGCACCGTCGACTTCCTCGGCCGCGCCGACCACCAGGTGAAGATCCGCGGCTACCGGGTCGAGCTCGGCGAGGTGGAGTCGGCGCTGGCCGGGCTGCCCGGCGCGGGCGAGGCGGTCGCGCTGGTCACCGACTCCGGCAGGCTGGTCGCCGCGGTGACCGCGGACGGCTCCGGCGCCGCCATCGATCCGGGGCGGCTGCGCGACCAGTTGCCCGGCTACATGATCCCCGAGCACGTCGAGGTGCTGGCCGAGATCCCGCTGACGCCGAACGGCAAGCTGGACCGCGCCGCCATCCGCCGCCTGCTGGTCGCGGGCGACCTGGCGGCCGCCACCGCCTACGTGCACCCCGCCGACGAGGTGGAGGCCGCGCTGGCCTACATCACCGCGCAGGTGCTCGGGCTGGACCGGATCGGGGTGGAGACCGACTTCTTCGACGTCGGCGGCAACTCCATCCTCGCCACCACGCTCACCGCCAAGGTGCGCGGGCTGCTCGCGGTGGACGACTTCGGCGTCAGCGGGGTGCTGGAGGGCCGCACGGTGCGCCGCATCGCGCGCGGGCTGCTCGGCACCGAGGCCCAGCCGGGGCGGCTGGCGCAGGTCGCCACCATCCTGCTCGAGCTCGCCGAGATCAGCCTTCCCGACTCCGCGAGCGTGGTGTGAATCCGATGAAATCCCTCGACGACCTGCAAGAGGCCATGCGGGCGCGGCTGGCGGAGGCCGGGCTCGACACCCGCTCCGGGCCGGTCGCGCGCCGCGATCCCGAGCGCGCCGCGCTCTCCTTCGGGCAGCGCTATGTCTGGGCGCACCAGCAGATCGCCCCGGAGAGCACCGCCTACAACCTGTGCCTCGCGCTCACCTTCGCCGGCGAGGTGGACGACGCCGCGCTGCGCGCCGCCTTCCTGGCGCTGCCGGAGCGGCACGAGGTGCTCCGCACCACCTACCACAACGACGAGCAGGGCGAGCCCTACCAGCGCATTCACGCCGAACTGCCGCCGCGGGTGCTGCTAGAGGACCACACCGGCCTCGAGCGGGACGAGGCGGAGCGCAGGCTGGCCGCCGCGGTCACCGCCGAGGCGCACGACACCTTCGACCTCGGCGCCGAGTCCTCGCTGCGGCTGCGCTTCGTCCGGCTCGACCCGCTGACCCTGGTGGTCGTGCTGGTGATCCAGCACATCGCCTGGGACGGGATGACGCTGCCCGCGCTCTCCGCCGACGTCGAGCGATTCTACGCGCAGGCGCGGGCAGGCGGCATCACCGTCGAGCCGCTGCGGCTGCAGGTCGCCGACTTCGCGGAGTGGGAGCAGGAGCGGTTCCGCGACGGCACGCACGAGGCGGCGGCCGAATTCTGGGCGAGCCGGTTCGACGGCGAGGTACCCGAGCTGGCGCTGCCGCACGACCGGCGGCCGGTCGCCGTCACCGAAACCGGTGCGCGGCTGGACCGCTCGCTCGGCACCGCGGCGGACGCGGCGCTGCGCGCGCTGAGCTCCGAGCTCAAGGCGACCCCGTTCCAGGTGTTCCTCGCCGCCTACGCGGTCGCGCTGCGGCAGGTCACCGGGCAGCCGGACGTGGTGATCGGCACCACCGTGGCCAACCGCGAGGAATCCGGGATGGACGCGCTCATCGGCAACCTCAGCAATATGCTGCCGCTGCGCATCCGCGGCATCGACAGCGGCCGCGACTTCGGCGAATTCGTCGCGTACGTGCGCGCGGTGACCACGGAGGCGTTCCGGCACAAGCAGTTCCCGCAGGAGGAGATCGTCCGCGCGGTGAACCGGGCCACCGGCAATGTCGGCTCGAAACTCTTCGACACCATGGTGCTCTTCCTGCACCAGCGCATCGACGGCCCGCGGCTGCCCGGCGTCCGGACCAGCTGGGAGCTGGCCGACCACGGCGCCTCGCTGCTGCCCATCGCGGTGGAGGCGTTCATGCACCCGGACCGGGTGGATGTGCAGATCACCTACCGCACCGACCTCTTCGACGCGGCGACCATCGGCAGGCTGCACTCCTACATCGACCACACACTGGCGCACGCGGCCGCCCGCACCCCGCTCGACGCCCTGCTCACGCTGGCCCCGAGTGATCGGGCGGCGCTGGCGGCGTGGTCGCGCTCGGAGCGGGTGCCGATCGTCGCGGAGACGGTCGACGCCATGATCCGGGCGTCCGCGCTGGCGTATCCGGAGCGAACGGCGGTGGTGTTCGGCGAGATCGAGCTGAGCTACGCCGAGTTCGACGCGCGGGTGAACGCGTTCGCGCGGCTGCTGCGCGAGCGCGGGGCGGGCGCGGGCGATCGGGTCGGGGTGTTCGCCGAGCGCAGCGAGCGGCTACCGGTGATCTTCGCCGCGATCCTGCGCACCGGCGCGGTGTACGTGCCGGTCGATCCCGGCTACCCGGCCGACCGGATCGCCTACATGCTGGCCGACGCCGAACCGGCGCTGCTGGTGCGCTCCGCGCCGCAGGCCGTCGATGCGGGTTCGGTGCCGGTGCTCGACGTCGCCGACCCGGCCGTCGCCGCCCGGCTCGCCGAGCTCGACACCGCGCCGCTGACCCCGGCCGAGCTGGACCGGCCGATCCACCCGCTGGACGCCTCGTACCTGCTCTACACCTCCGGCACCACCGGCCGCCCCAAGGGCGTGGTGACGCCGCACCGCGGCGTGGTGAACCACGTGCAGTGGATGCGCGACTTCCTCGGCTTCGCCGAGGAGCGGATCCTGCAGAAGGCGCCGATCGGCTTCGACGTGTCGGTGTTCGAGCTGGTCAACGCGCTGTGCACGGGGTCGGCGACGGTGCTGCCGCCGCCGGACTGGTGGCAGGCCGACGTGGAGGCGCTGGCAGGCATCATCGACCGGCACCGGATCACGCAGATCTCGCTGGTGCCGAGCGTGGTCAGGGCCTTCCTGGACGCCGGGCCGGACCCGGCGCGGCTGGCCTCCATGCGCTTCGTGTACCTGGGCGGCGAGGCGGTGCCGCCGACGCTGGTGGCCGAGGCGAGCCGGGTGTTCGGCGGCCGGGTGCTCGGGCTGTACGGGCCGACCGAGGCGTCGATGGACATCATGCACGAGGATTTCGCCGGTGCGCTGGCCCGGCCGGAGTGGTTCCGCTCGGCGCTCATCGGGCAGCCGGAGTGGAACTCCGACGTGCACGTGCTCGACGACCGGCTGCGGCCCGCGCCGATCGGGGTCAGCGGCGAGCTGTACCTGGCCGGGCCGCAGCTGGCGCAGGGATACCACCACCGGCCGGGGCTGAGCGCGGGGACCTTCGTCGCCTGCCCGTTCGCCGACGAGCCCGGTGCGCGGATGTACCGGACCGGCGACGTGGTGCGCTGGCATCCCAGCGGCAGCCTGGAGTACCTGGGCCGCGCCGACGACCAGGTGAAGATCCGCGGGCACCGGATCGAGCTCGGCGAGGTGGGGTCGGTGCTGCGGCAGGTGCCTGGCATCGGCTCGGCCGCCGCGGTGGCCCACCGCAGGGACGCCGATGTCGCGCTGGTCGCCTACTACGTGGCGGAGCCGGGGTCGGTGTACGCCGACGGGGAGGCCGGGTCGCACGCCGGTGCGCTGCGCGCCGAGCTGGCTGTCCGGTTGCCGGAGTACATGATTCCGGCGGCGCTGGTGCGGCTGGAGGCGCTGCCGCTCACCGCCAACGGCAAGCTCGACAAGCGCGCGCTGCCGGTGCCAGACCTGGGTGCGGGCAGCGGACGCGGGCGCGAGCTGCGCGGCGCCGCCGAGGAGGCGGTCGCCGCGGTCATGCGGCAGGTGCTCGGGATCGCCGAGACGGTTCCGCTCGCCGCCGACGACGACTTCCTCGCGCTCGGCGGTGATTCCATCAGCGCCATCAGGATGGCGTCGGCGCTGAAGAAGCGGGGGCTCGCCATCACCACCGGCGCGCTCTTCGAGGCGCGCAGCATCGCCGCCATCGCGGCCGCCACCGGGGTGGTCGCCGAGACCGGCGGGAACGCGCTGGTCGAGGTGGGGGACGGGACCGGGTGGATTCCGCTGCAGCCGATCGCCGCGCTGCTCACCGAGCAGTCGGCGGCGTACGCGGGGTACAGCCAGGGGACCGCCGTGGTCACCCCGGCCGATGCCGACCTCGACCGCCTCACCACCGCCTGGCACCGCGTCCTCCGTGCGCATCCGCTCCTCCGCGCCCGCCTCGCTTCCGCCTCGGCTGTTGGTGGTGCGGGCGGGTCGGCCTCGACGGCCGCGTCCGGTGTGGCGGGACCGGCGGTGCCCGCGGCGTCGACGCCGGTCGCCGGCGACCCGGCCGCAGCGCTCGCTTCGCCCGCGGATACCGACCTGCTCGGGTATCTGGTCCCGCCCGCAGGCACCGAATTCCCGCCGGTCCTGGACGTACCGATCCCGGTCGCCGAGTGGGACGCCACCGCGGGCGAAACCCTGCACGCGCAACTCCGCACGCTCAGCGCCGATCTCGACCCGGCCGAAGGCCGGATGTCCGCCGCCGCCTGGGTGCACCCGGACGACGGCGGCCCCGGCCGCCTGCTCCTGGTCCTGCACCACCTGGTGGTGGACGGCGTCTCCTGGCGCATCCTGCACGACGACCTGCGCACCGCCTGGCGGGGCGACCCGGTCGACGCGGAAACCACCTCGGTGCGGACCTGGAACACCGCCCTCCTGCGCCACGCGGGCAGTGCCACCGTCACCGCGCAACTCCCGTTCTGGCGCACCGCGATCGAGCCGGAGCCACCGCTCGGTTCCCGCCCGTACGACCCGGCGGTCGACCGGGTCGAGACGGTCCGCGAGGTCACCGCCGAGCTGGACACCGACGACACCACCTTCCTCATGACCACCGCCGCGACGGCTTTCGGCTGCGACTTCCTCGATATCCAGATCGCCGCGCTGACCGTCGCCACCGACCGCTTCCGCCGGGCAAGGGACCGCGGCACCGACACCATGCGGCTCACCATGGAGCGCCACGGCCGAGCCGAATCCCTCTTCCCGGGCGCCGATCTGGCGAACACCGTCGGCTGGTTCACCACCACCTACCCGGTCGCGCTGCGGGCGGGCGGCGACATGGTCGACGCGGTGCGCGCGGTCAAGGAGCAGCTCCTCGCGGTGCCGGAGAGCGGCATCGGCTGGGGCCTGCTGCGCAGGCTCAACCCGGGGACCAGGGCAGAGCTGACCGGCCCCGAACCGCAGATCGGCTTCAACTACATGGGCCGCTTCGAGGTGCCGACCACCGCGCGGGACTGGGACGCCGCCCCCGAGTTCGGCTACCTCGGCGGCCACGCCGACCCGTCCATGCCTGCCCCCGCGCTGCTCGACGTGAACACCGTCGCGCTCGTCGACGACGCGGGCCCCGCCCTGCGCGGCTCCTTCCGCTACGCCTCCGGCGCACTGACCGAGCCGGAGGCGGGCGAGCTCGCCGACCTCTGGGCGGGCGCGCTGCGCGAACTGGCCAAGACGGTCCGCGAGGACCCGCGGCGCAGGCTCACCCCGAGCGACGTGCTCGCCTCCGAGGTCACCCAGGCCGACCTGGACCGCTGGCAGGCCGGGTACGGCGCCGTCGCCGACGTCTACCCGCTGGCCCCGCTGCAGGCCGGGCTGTACCTCACCGCCATCAGTACCGCGGGCCGGGACGCCTACACCGTGCAGACCACCATCGGGGTGCGCGGCCCGCTGGACGTCCCCCGGCTCGGCGCGGCGCTGAACCGGGTGCTCAACCGCTACCCGAACCTCCGCGTCTCCTTCGCGGTCGCCGCGGCGGGCGAGCCGTACGCCGTCGTCGCCGAGCGGATGGAGTTCCCGGTCGGCGAGCTCGACCTCACCGCCAGGCCGGAGCTGATGGAGACATTCCTCGACGCCGACCAAGCCGGCGTCTTCGACCTCGCCCGCGGCCCGCTCATGCGCGCCACCGTGGTGCACCTGCCCGGCGACGAGCACACCCTGGTGCTCACCTCGCACCACATCCTCACCGACGGCTGGTCCGGGCAGCTGCTGCCGCGCGAGATCTTCGACGAGTACGCCCGCCCCGGCGTTGCCGAGCCGCTCGGCAACCCGGCCACCTTCGCCGAGTTCCTCGGCCTGACCAGGGAGCGCGAGGCCGCCACCGAGGCGGTGTGGGAGCGCTACCTGGAGCCGGTGCGGCCGTGCCTGGTCGCCCCGGCCCGGGTGCCTGGCGGGAGCGCGCCGGTCATGCACCGCTTCCCGGTCGAGCCGGAGGTCGCGGACGGGCTGGCGGCGCTGGCCGCCGAGGCGGGCACCACGGTCAGCGTGCTGTGCCAGCTGGCCTGGTCGAGCGTGCTGCGCGAGGTCACCGGCGAGCCGGGCACCGTCTTCGGCGAGGTGGTCTCCGGCCGCCCGGCCGACCTGGACGAGGTGGACAACGCCGTCGGCTGCTTCGTGAACACCGTCCCGGTCGCGGTCCGGCTGGACGGCGACCGCAGCTGGCGCGAGCTGCTCACCGGCATGCAGCGCAGCCGCATGGAGCTCATGGAGTACCAGCAGTACCGGCTGACCAGCGCGAACCGAACCGCGGGTGCACGCAGGCTGTTCGACAGCATGTTCGTGTTCCAGTCCTACCCCTCCGGGCGCGCGGAGCTGGTCCGGCTGCTCGCCGAGCGGCAGCTGGAGCTGGTCTCCTTCGAGGGCCGCGGCGCGACCGACAACGCGCTGCTCGTCATGGTCTTCCCGGCCGACCTGCTGTTCCCCGGCGAGCCGCTGCAGGTCGTCGTCTTCTACGCGGAGGACTCCTTCGACGCCGGCGACGCCGAGATCATCGAAACCGCGTACCGCAACACGCTGCGCGCCATCGCCACCACGCCGGACCGGAAGGTCGGCGACACCGAAGTCCTCGACGACGAGGACCGCGCGGTGCTGGTGATGCGGCGGATGTGGCAGTGACCCGAGTAGGAGAAAACTGATGGCCGTCGCACCGGGCTGGATCCGGAAGTTCCACAAGCCGCGCAGCGCGGACGCCACGCCGCTGGTGATCTGCCCGCACGCGGGCGGCGGAGCCGCCACCTACCGCCCGTTCTCCAAGGCGTTGAACGCGAACTTCGACGTCGGGCTGCTGCAGTACCCGGGCAGGCAGGACCGCGGGCACGAGCCGGTGGCGACGTCGATCGAGGAGCTCGCCGCCGGCGCCTTCGCCGAGTACCTCGCCTCGCCGCTGAACACCGGGGCCCCGCTCACCGTGTTCGGGCACAGCATGGGCACCATGGTGGCCTTCGAGTTCACCCGGCTCGCCGAGCGGGCCGGGCTGCCGGTGCGGCTGCTCGGGGTCTCCGGGGCGGTGGCGCCGTGGCAGGTCGCGGACATGCCCGCGCACCCCACCGAGGACGAGGAGCTGCTCGACCACCTGAGCGGGCTGGACGGCACCGGCGCCGAGGTGCTCGGCAACCGGGAGCTGATGCGGATGTCGCTGCCCGCGCTGAAGGCCGACTACGCCGCCTTCGACGCGTACACCTGCGACAAGGACGTCACCGTCGGCAGCCACATCCACGCCATGGGCGGCAGCGACGACGAGTTCGTGACCATCGGGCACCTCTACTCCTGGCAGCAGCACAGCGACCGGGAGATCGAGGTCTCGCTCTTCGACGGCGGCCACTTCTACCTGCACGACCACGTCGCCGACATCGCCGAGGCGCTCACCGCCGAACCGGGTGACCCCAGATGACCGAGCACGATCCGGTCGTGGTGGCCGGCATGGCGGTCGAGGCGCCGGGCGGGGTGCGGACCCTCGGCGACTACTGGGCCGCGCTCGCCGAAGCCCGCGACCTCACCGGGCCGTTCCCGCGCGACCGCGGCTGGAAACTCGGCGAGCTGCTTCGGCTCGGTGAGCGCGCGGGCTGGGGGAACGTCGCCGACGCGGGCGGATTCCTCGACGATGCCGGTGATTTCGACGCCGCCTTCTTCGGGATCACCCCGCGCGAGGCGGTCGCCATGGACCCGCAGCAGCGGGTCGGGCTGCGGGTGGCGTGGCGGGCGCTGGAGAACGCCGGGATCGACCCGGCGGGCCTGGCGGGCGCCGAGGTCGGCGTCTACATGGGCGCCTCGCACACCGACTACGGGCCGCACGCCGCCGAGGTCAACGAGTACACCGGCTACCGGGCCACCGGCGCCGCCTACGGGGCCATCCCGGGCCGGATCTCGCACGCGCTCGGGCTGACCGGGCCGTCCATCCACACCGACACCGCCTGCGCGTCGTCGCTCACCGCGGTGCACCTGGCCGCGAACGCGATCCGCGCGGGGGAGTGCGAGCTGGCGCTGGCCGGTGCGGTCTGCGTGCTCGGCTCGCCCGCCGGGTTCTACGAGTTCTCCAAGGCCAACGCGCTCACCCCCGACGGCCGCTGCATGCCGTACTCGGCCGAGGCCAACGGCACGCTCTGGGGCGAAGGGGCAGGCGTGCTCGTGCTGGAGCGGGAATCCCGTGCCCGCGCGGAGGGGCACCGGGTCTACGGCCGGGTGCTCGCCACCCGGGTGAACCACAACGGCGCGGGCGCCCCGATCGCGGTGCCGAGCAGCGCCGCGCAGGAGCGGCTGATCCGGAAGACGGTGGCGGCGGCCGGGATTCCGGCGGAGTACGTCGGCATGATCGAGGGCCACGGCACCGGCACCGCCGTCGGCGACCCGCTGGAACTCGAGGCGCTCACCGCCGTCTACGGCACCGCCGGCTCGGCCGAGGACGGCCCGCTGCTCGGCTCGGTGAAGTCCAACGCCGGGCACGCGCAGGCCGCGGCGGGCATGCTCGGGCTGATCAAGGTGCTGCTCAGCGGTGTGCACGGCGCCATAGCGCCGACCCGCTACGCCGACAACCCGACGCCGGACGTGGACTGGGACGCCACCGGCCTGCGGCTCGCCGCCAAGCTCAGCCCCTGGACCCCGATCGACGGCGTCCGCTACGCCGCCGTCTCCTCGTTCGGGGTCGCGGGCACCAACGCGCACGCCATCGTGGCCATGCCCGCGCTCGAGGAGGACCCCCGTGGCTGACTACCGGCTCCCCGACGGCAGCACCCCGGTGCTGCTCTCCTCCGACGGCGCGGAGACGCTGCGCGCCGAGGCCGCCGCACTCCGCGACTACCTGCTCGCGCACCCCGGCGCCACCCCGGACGCCGTCGCGGAGATGCTCTTCCGCACCAGGACGCCGCGCCGCCACCGGGCGCTGGCCATGGTCACCGGCCGCGACGAGCTGCTCGCCGCACTGGAAGCGGTCGCGGCGGGACGCCCGCATCCGTCGGTGGTGGCCGGTGGCAAGCCCGCCGTCGCGCGCCGGGTCGGGTACACCTTCCCCGGCCAGGGCAGCCAGCGCGCGGGCATGGGGCGGATGTACTACGAGCTCTCGCCGGTCTTCAAGGCCGCGGTGGACGAGGCCGAGGAGGTCTTCGACCGGCTCTTCGACGTCTCCCCGCTGACCTACCTGCTGGACGAGGCGCAGGACGGCGAGGAGCGGCTGCGCGTCGTACAGCCCGCGCTCATGATGCAGATGCTCGGGCTGGCCGCCATGTGGCGGGCCGCCGGGGTGGAGCCGGCCGCGACGGTCGGGCACAGCCAGGGCGAGATCGCCGCGGGCGTCGTCTCGGACAGCTTCACGCTGGCCGACGCCGTCCGGGTGGTGACGCTGCGCGGCACCCTGGTCGACGGGCTCGGCACGCGCTTCCACGAGGAGCGGCGGTACTTCTCGATGGCGGTGCTCGGCGTCGACCGGGACGCCTGCGAGGCGCTGCTCGCCCGCACCTCCGGCTTCGCCGAGCTCTCGGTGATCAACTCGGCGCACGTGCTCGTCATCGGCGGCGACCAGCCGGTGCTCGCGGACATCGTCGCGGAGCTCACCGCGAAGGGCACCTTCGCCAAGGAGATCCGGGTCGCCTACCCCGCGCACACCTCGCTGGTCAGCGAGTTCCGCTCCACCTTCTGCGATCCCGCGCTGGTCGCCGAGTTCGACCGGCCGTCCTTCACCGAGGGGCCGATCGAGTGCATCGGCGCCACCCTCGGCGCCGCGCTCACCGCCGACCTGCCGGTCGGCGACTACTGGTACTGGAACCTGCGCAACACCGTGCGCTTCGACCAGGCCGTCGGCCTCGCCGTCGAGCGCGGCATCGATACCTTCGTCGAGATCTCCGAGCACCCGACGCTGGCGCTTGCCATGATGGAGAACCTCGGCACCGCCGCGGTGCAGCGCGACTTCCAGGTGCTCGGCACCTCCCGGCGCACCGCCGATGACCTGCGCGAGTTCACCCGCTCGGTGGCGCAGGTCGCCGTCTCCGACACCGGGTACCGGTGGGACGCGCTGCGCGTCGACGGCCCGAAGCGGCTGCCGCTGCTCGACTTCCCGCACACCGTCACCGGCGGCAAGCACCTGTGGGCCGTGCACGACTACAGCGCGAAGCCGGTCGAGCCGGAGCCGGTTTCCGCGCCGGTGCACCGGCTGGTCGAGCGGTGGAAGCCGCTGGGCAAGCGGAAGCTGGTGCCGCCGCGCACGATCGCGGTGCTCGATTACAGCGGGCACTGCGGTGACCTGGTCACCGCGATCGGCACCGCCGCTCCCCGGCACGGGGCGACCGTGGTCGACCGCACCGCGGGTCACGACACCCTGGTCGTCCTGGTCCCGCCGACCGGGTCCGGCGGCCCGGCCTCGGCACCCGGCGCGGCGCCCGACTCGGCGCCCGCGAGCACCGCCGACGCGCGAGTGGCGCCTGCGAGTATCGCCCCTGCGGGGTCGGCGCTCGCGAATACCGCCTCCGAGAGCGAGGCGCCTGCGAGCACCGCTGCCGCGAGGATGGCGGGCGTGAGTAACGCCGCCGTCGACGCGCTCGCCGAATTCGCGGCGCTCCCGGCGCAGCTCACCGACCTCGGCGGGGTCACCGACGTCTGGCTGGTCACCGCCGGTGGCGAAGCCGTTCTGGACGGCGAGACCCCGGACCCGTTCCACGCCGCCGCGCAGGCCGCCTACCGCTGCCTCGCCGCCGAGCACATCGGCACCGCACTGCGCCACCTCGACCTGCCTGCCGCGGGCACCCCGGAGGAGCAGGCCAGGGCCCTGGTCGGCGCGGTGCACGCGGCCGGTGAGCCAGAACTCGCGGTCCGCGCGGGCAAGGTGTACGCCAAGCGGCTCGGCACCGCGGACGACCGGGAACCGCTCGACCTCACCGGCCGCACCGAGATCGTGATCGTCGGCGGCACCGGCGAACTCGGCCTCGACTTCGCCGAGCGTTTCGCCCGGGCGGGTGCCGAAAGGGTCACCCTGGTGAGCCGCTCCGGCGGCTCACCGCGGGCCAGGGCAAGGATCGAGGAGCTGCGCGAACTCGGCGGCACCGAGATCGTCGTGCGCCCCTGCGATGTCACCGACGAGGCCGCGGTGCGCGAACTCGGCGCAGGCTTCGACGGCAGGCCGGTCGACCTCGTCGTGCACGCCGCCGTCGACTACGCCGCCGCAGGCACCGCCCCGACCCCGGCGGCGGTGCGCGCCGCCGCCCTGCCGAAGAGCACCGCGCTAGCGCACCTGGTCCGGCACCTGCCGCGCACCGCCGACGCGCGCATCGTGCTGTGCTCCTCGCTCTCCGCCACCATCGGCGGCCGCGGCCACTTCGTCTACGCCGCCGTGAACCGGCTGCTCGACGCCGCCGCCGCCGGGTACCGCGCCGACGGCATCGCGGTCACCTCGGTGCAGTGGGGGCTGTGGCGCGCGGTCGGCGCCGACCGGGCCGACGCGCTCGCCGCCATTACCGGCACCGGCCTGCTGCCCATGGACCCGGCCGCCGCCGTCACCGCGGGCATCACCGCCGACCCCGGCAATGCCCTGGTCGCCGCCGCCGACTGGGCCAGGATCACCGACCTCTTCGGCCTCTTCGGCATGGCGCCGCTCTTCGCCGATCTGGAGATCGACAACCCGGCCCCGGCCGGAAGCGCGGTCGGAACCCCCACGCCCGCATCCGGCGTGCCGGGGTCGCCGACCGACATGCCGGGAACCGCGCCGGGTGCGCCGGGAACCGTGCCCGGCGTGCCGGGAATCGCACCGGCTGGAAGCAACGGCCCGGCCGGAGCCGGGAAAATCCCCGGCGCGGGCGCCGATTCTCCCGCCGAAACGGCGGAGACCGTGCGCATCGCCCTGCGCACCGTCATGGGCATGGAACCGAACGACGACATCGACGGCACCACCCCGCTGGTCGCGCTCGGCCTCGACTCACTGCAGGCACTCGACCTGCGCAAACGCATCGAGACCGACCTGAGCCGCGACCTCCCGGTGACCGCCATCCTCGGCGGCGCCTCGCTCGACGAGGTGGTCGCCCTGCTCGGCTGAGCACCCCCCGGCCGGAGCGGCCGGGACCATTTCCGGAAGGGGAGCACGACGTGACAGGAAGTAGCGCCGACCCGGCCATCGTGGTCGACTCGGTGCAGAAGCGCTTCGGCGAGGTACACGCGCTACGCGGGATCAGCTTCAGCGTCCCCGCGGGCAGCGTGCTCGGCGTGCTCGGGCCGAACGGCGCGGGCAAGACCACCACCGTCTCGGTGCTCTCCACCCTGGTCGTGCCGGATTCCGGCCGGGCGACCGTCGCCGGGTTCGACGTGGTGCGCGAACCCGACGCGGTGCGCAACTCGATCATGCTCACCGGCCAGTACGCCGCGCTGGACGAGATGCTCACCGGCCGGGAGAACCTGGTGCTCTTCGGAAGGCTGATGGGGCTGCGCCGCAAGGCCGCTCGGGCGAAGGCCGACGAACTGCTCGCCCGCTTCGACCTGGAAGATTCGGCCGATCGGCGGGTCGGGCAGTACTCCGGCGGCATGCGCAGGCGGATCGATATCGCCTGCGGCCTGGTCCGCCCGCCGAAGGTGGTCTTCCTGGACGAGCCGACCACCGGGCTCGACCCGGTGTCCAGGCAGAGCCTGTGGACGCTGGTGCGCGAACTCAAGGAGCAGGGCGTCACCATCCTGCTCACCACCCAGTACCTGGAGGAGGCGGACGTCCTCAGCGACAACATCATCGTCGTCGACCGGGGCACCGTGATCGCCGAGGGCAGCGCCGACCAGCTCAAGGCGCGCTCCGGCGCCAGCTTCTGCGAGGTCGTCCCGGAGGACATCACCCAGCTTGCCGCCGCCACCGAGGTGCTCGCCGGGCTCGGCACCCCCACCGTCGCCGCGACCGCCGACCGGGTCTCGATCCCCGCCCCGGACGGCGCCGCCACCCTCTCCGAGGCGCTGCGCAGGCTGGAGGCGGCAGGCATCCCGCTGATCGATATCGCGCTGCGCCGCCCCTCGCTCGACGAGGTCTTCATCGAGCTGACCAAGAAACCCGCCGAGGTGCCCGCGTGACGGCCGCCGTCGAGCGGGTGCCCGCGAGCCTGCAGTGGACCGCGCTCAGCGAGCGCGGCATCAGGGCCGCGCTGCGCGAGGGCGACCTGATCCTCGCCTTCGCCTCCCCGCTCACCTTCTTCGTCTGCATCTACGTGCCGCTGCGCCGCTCCATGGAGGCGGGCGGCATCGACTACGCGCAGTACCTGGCGCCGCTCATCGTGGTGCAGGCCATGTTCTTCACCGCCATGTTCGCCGGCGACCGCGCCGCGCGGGAGGTGCAGGGCGGCATGGGAACCCGGCTGCGGGCCATGCCGGTGCGCGCCTGGGTGCCGCCCGCCGCGCGGATCTCGGCCAACCTGGTGCGCGCGCTCGCCGCCCTGGCCGGTGCGCTCGTGGTCGGCACGCTGTTCGGGTTCCGCTTCGACGGGTCCGGCCACACGCTCGCCTTCGTGCTGCTCACGCTGGCCTTCGGCACCGCGGTCATCCTGGCCGCCGACGCGCTCGGCACCGCCACCGCCAATCCGGAGCTGGGCGCGACGGTGCTCTTCGCGCCGCAGCTGCTGCTGCTCATGATGTCGACCGGTTTCGTCCCGGCCGATGGGTTCCCCGGCTGGATCCAGCCCTTCGTGCGGAACCAGCCGGTCTCCCAGGTGGCGGGGGCGCTCCGCGAGCTGGCCGAGGGCAGGGCCACCGCGACCACCGCGGTGGCGACGGCCTGGGTGGCCGGGCTGGTGCTGCTGGCCGCCACCGCGGCCGTTCGAGTCGAGCGGAGGCGAAGGCGGTGACCACCCTGATCGATCAGAGCCTGGTCGAGACCGGCAGGCTGCTGCGCCGCTGGAGCAGGCAGCAGGAGGTGCTCACCACCACGCTGCTGCTGCCGATCCTGCTGCTGCTCATGTTCGAACTGGTGCTCGGCAAGTCGCTCACCCCGCCCGGCGGGGCGGAGCCGATCTACGGCTTCGTGCCGATGATCGCGGTGGCGGGCGCCATGTACGGCGCCACCGGCACCGGGCTCTCGCTCTACGGCGAGCGGCAGAGCGGGCTACTGCGCCGCTTCTGGGTGCTGCCGATCCATCGCTCGGCGGGGCTGATCGGCCGGTTGCTCGCCGAGTGCGCGCGGGCGCTCGCCGCCACCGTCGTCGTCCTGGTGGTCGGCGTGCTGCTCGGGCTGCGCTTCCACGAGGGCGTGCTGGGTGCACTCGGCGCGCTGCTGGTCCCGGTGCTGGTGATCGCGGGCTTCACCCCGATGGTCATCGTGGTCGGGGTCAGCGCGATCGGCGACAAGGTGGTGCAGATCTTCGCCGCCGTGCTGCTGCTCGCCATGTTCTTCAACTCCGGGTTCGTGCCGGTGCAGAACTACCCGGAGTGGTTGCAGCCGATCGTCCGGGGTCAGCCGATCAGCTGCGCGGTGGAGGCGATGCGCGGGCTGCTGCTCGGTGGCCCGGTCGCGACGCCGCTGGCGCAGACCGTCGCGTGGTCGGTGGGGCTCACCGCGGTCTTCGGGTTCCTCGCGGTGCGCGGGTACCGAGCGGCCGCCCGGCAGTGAACGGCCGACCTCAGCCCGCAGCCCGCTGGAGGGCAGGCTCGATGCGGTTCAGCAGGTAGGGGACGGAAAGGGCGGTCGGGTACTCCAGCCCGGCCAGCTCTACCGGGTCGAGCAGCACCGCGGTGCCGTTCTTCGCGGCGCCGAGCTCGCCGTAGCCGGGGAGCGCGGCGGCGTCCGAGCCCGTGCCGGGGGAGTGGCCGATGACCAGGACGTCGGCGCTCAGCTCGGCGAGCCGGTCCACCGGGAGCAGCACCCGGCCCTGGTCGGCGGGGAGCGCCGCGAGTGCGTCCGGGAGCCGCATGCCGAGCCGGGTGAAGAGCTCCAGCGCGGGCGCGGCCGGGTCGACGGACACGATGAGCTGCCCCGGCCCGGCCAGCCACGCCACCGCTACCGTGCGCCCGCGCACCCCGCCCGCCGCGAACCGGTCCAGCCTGCGGTCGACCGCCGCGATCACCTCGTCCGCCTCGTCCGGCTCGCGCAGTGCCGCGCCCAGCGTGCGCACCTGGTCCCGCCAGCGCCCGACCGGCGCGGCGTCCAGCGCGGGGACGGTCGGCGCGATCGAGGTCATCTCCAGGTACGTACTCGGCGAACCGAGCGCGCCCTCCAGCAGGATCAGATCCGGTCGCAGCTCCTTGACCTGCTGACCCAGTGGTTTCGCCGGGTCGATGCCGGTCGATGACCCCGCGCTCGACCGCCAGGGCGCCACCGTCCCCGCCACGTCGGTCAGCTGCCCCACCGGCGGCACGCCGAGGGCGAGCGCCGCGTCCGACCACTGCGCCCCGAGCGCCACCACCCGGACCGGCGTCCGCTCGAGCACGGTCTCGCCCTGCGCGTGCGGCACCCGCACCGCCCCATCGACACTTCGCTCCGGCAGCTGGCAACCGACCAGCAGCAGGGCCGCTGCCACGAGCACCGCGATGCGCACCGCTTCTCCCTCCGTTCCGGGCAGGGTGCCCGGTGATCGGGACCGTAGGCGACGAGCGCCGCGGTCTGCTTCACTCCATCGATGGCAGATGCTCGCTACGACCGCACCGGCCGCACCTACACCGCCACCCGCCGCCCCGATCCGCGGATCGCGGCCCGGCTGCGCGCCGCGCTCGGCCCCGCGCGCAGCGTGCTGAACGTCGGCGCCGGCACCGGCTCCTACGAACCGCCCGGCACCGTGCTCGCGGTCGAGCCGAGCGCGGTCATGATCGGCCAGCGCCCGCCCGGCGCGCCGCCCGCGGTGCGCGGCGTCGCGGAAGCCCTTCCGCTGCGCGACGATTCGGTGGACGCCGCGCTCGCGGTGCTCACCGTGCACCACTGGACCGATATCCCCGCCGGGCTGGCCGAGCTGCGCCGGGTGGCCCGGAGGCGGGTCGTCGTGCTCACCTGGGACCACACCGTCACCGCCGATTTCTGGCTGCTCCGCGACTACCTGCCCGCCGCCGCGGCGACCGACGCCGCGCTCGCGGTGCCGGTCGCCGAGGTCGCCGAGCGGCTCGGCGCGGCCGTGCACCCGGTGCCGGTGCCGTGGGACTGCGCCGACGGCTTCGGCTGCGCCTTCTGGCGCCGCCCGGAGGCGTACCTCGACCCGCTGGTCCGGGCGGGCGCCTCCATGTTCAGCCTCACCCCGGAGCCCGAACTCCGCACCGGCCTCGACCGGCTCGCCGCCGACCTCGCCGACGGCAGCTGGCACCGCCGCCACGCCGACCTGCTCGACCGCACCGAACTCGACCTCGGCTACCGCCTGCTGATCGCCGAGCTCAGAGCAGGCTGACCCGCTGATCCTCCGGCAGGAACAGCTTGTCCCCGTCCTTCACCTCGAAGGTCTGGTAGAACTCCGCGACATTGCGCACCACCTGGTTGCAGCGGAACTCGCCGGGCGCGTGCGTGTCCTGCAGCATCCGCACCGCCACCGCCTCGGTCATCTTCTCCCGCCAGTTGCGGGCCCAGGAGAAGAACATCGTGCGGTAGTCCGGCTGCTGCCCGGCGCGCTCGGCGGCGCGGCGGTAGGCGGCGAAGGCGATCTGCAGCCCGCGCACGTCGGCCAGGTTCTCGCCGACGGTGAGCCGGCCGTCCACGTGCTGGCTCGGCTCCAGCCCCTCCGGCACCAGCACGTCGTACTGGGCGACGAGCTGGTCGGTCTTGGCCTCGAAGGCGTCCAGGTCCGCCGGGGTCCACCAGTCGCGGCGGTTGCCGTCGCCGTCGTACTTGGAGCCCTGGTCGTCGAAGCCGTGCCCGATCTCGTGGCCGATGGTCGAGCCGACCGCGCCGTAGTTCACCGCGTCCAGCGCGTCCTTGTCGAAGAACGGCGGCTGCAGGTAGGCGGCGGGGAAGACGATCTGGTTGGTGGTCGCCGAGTAGTAGGCGTTCACCGTCTGCGGCGACATCGCCCACTCGCTCTTGTCCACCGGCGTGCCGAGCCGGGCGAAGGCCCGCTTCACCTCGAACGCGTTCACCGCGAGCAGCGACTCCACGAGCTTGCCCCGGGTGATCTCCAGCGTCGAGTAGTCCACCCACTTGTCCGGGTAGCCGATCTTGGTGTCGATCTTCTCCAGCTTGGCCAGCGCCTCGCGCCTGGTCGGCTCGGACATCCAGGACGAATTGGTGAAGTTCTCCCGATAGGCCGCCATCAGGTCGTCGACCATGACGAGGGCGCGCTCCTTGGCCCCGGCCGGGAAATGCTTCTCCACATACAGCTTGCCGAGCTGCTCGCCGAGGTTGGAGTCGACCACCCCGACCGCCGACTTCCACATCTCCGGCTTCTGCTCCAGCCCGCTGAGCTGCTTGCCGAAGAAGTCGAAGCGGGCATCCGCGATGGCGGCGGGCAGGAACCGGGCGTAGGCCTGGATCACGCTCAGCTTCAGGTAGTCGCGCCAGACCGCGATATCCACCTCCGCCCACAGCGCACCGGCCGCGGTCACGAAGGAGGGCTGCCCCACCACGATCTTGTCGAAGAGCGACTTCGGCCGGGCGGTGTTCCCGGCCAGCCACGGCTCCCAGTCGAACTGCGGCGCGAGCGCCGTCAGCTCGGTCCAGGACATCAGGTTGTAGGTGGCGTCGGTGTCGCGCAGCCGGACGTTGTCCCAGTGCGCGGCGGCGATCCGCTTCTCCAGGTCGAGCAGCCGCTGCGCCACCCCGGCCGGGTCGGGCAGCCCGGCGCCCGCCGCGACCTTCTGCAGGTAGGTCTGGTAGCCGGCCAGGTCCTCGGCGAACTCCGGCTTGCGGTAGTACTGCTCGTCGAGGCCGAGCCCGGACTGCCCGATGCTGGGGATGTACTGGGTCGAGTTCTTCCGGTCGATGCCGATGCCCATGCCGATCAGCCCGCCGATCGGCAGCGCGGCCATCACCTTCGCCAGCTCCGGCTTGCCCGGCGCCCGGTCGATCTGCTCGAACAATCCGGCCAGCGGGGTCAACCCGAGCGCCTCGATCCCGGCCAGGTCGAGCCTGGCGTCGTAGAGGTCGCGGATCTGCTGCGCCTCCGAGCCCGGCGCCGGGTCGGCGATGCTCTCGATGAGCTCGCGCAGCTGCAACTCGGTGCGCTCGGTCGCCTCGGTGATCGCGCCGACCTGCGCCTTGTCCGGCGGCAGCTGGAACTCGCGCAGCCAGCGCCCGTTGACGTGCCGGTAGAGGTCGTCCTGCGGCCGGATGGCGTCGTCGGCGCCGCCCATGTCCACCCCGGTCAGGCGCACCGGCGCCTCCTCCGCGGAGCAGGACGCCAGGTAGACGGCCGCGGGCACGACACCGAGCGCGACCAGGAACGCGCGCCGGTCCAACCGGCCGGATGCAGTCACCAGGATTCCCCTATCCGATGCGACCGCCCGCCGCATCCCGTCGTCGGCGCCCGACCGGCGCACCTCACCCGCGCGAGGCTACCCCGCCACCCCCGATTTCGACCGGGCCAGGTGCTTCCCATACACTAGTGCGGTTGCCTGCGGAGGCCGTGCCCCCGCAATTCGGCAGTGAACCCCCAGCGGCGGCTCCGGAACCTCGGAGAACCACTGGCAGGCGCGCGTCGGAGGGCAGCCGACCACGCCCGTCGGGTCGGAAATCCGGCGTGCTTCATGTCCAGGTCAACGAAAGGTTGCTGAAGTGATTCAGCAGGAGTCGCGGCTGCGCGTCGCCGACAACACGGGTGCGAAGGAAATTCTCTGCATCCGCGTGCTCGGTGGCTCGTCGCGCCGCTATGCCGGTATCGGCGACATCATCGTCGCCACCGTCAAGGACGCCATCCCCGGCGGCAACGTCAAGCGGGGTGAGGTGGTCAAGGCCGTCGTCGTGCGCACCACCAAGGAGCGCCGCCGTCCGGACGGTTCCTACATCAAATTCGACGAGAACGCCGCCGTCCTCATCAAGCCGGACAACGATCCGCGCGGCACCCGCATCTTCGGCCCCGTCGGCCGCGAGCTGCGCGAGAAGAAGTTCATGAAGATCGTCTCGCTGGCCCCGGAGGTGCTCTGACCATGAAGGTGCACAAGGGCGACACCGTGCTCGTGATCTCCGGTAAGGACAAGGGCGCGAAGGGCAAGGTCATCCAGGCCTTCCCGACGCAGAACCGGGTCCTCGTCGAAGGCGTGAACCGGATCAAGAAGCATGTCGCGAACTCCGCCAACGAGCGCGGCGCCTCCTCCGGCGGCATCGTCACGCAGGAGGCCTCCATCCACGTCTCGAACGTGATGGTCGTGGATTCCGACGGCAAGCCGAGCCGCATCGGCTACCGCACCGATGACGAGACCGGCAAGCGCGTCCGCATCTCCCGTCGCAACGGGAAGGACATCTGATCATGACCACCACCGAGAAGACCCAGCCGCGCCTGAAGCTCCGCTACCGCGAGGAGATCAAGGACGCGCTGAACTCCGAGTTCGACTACGCCAATGTGATGCAGATCCCCGGCGTGGTGAAGGTCGTCGTCAACATGGGTGTCGGCGACGCCGCCCGCGACGCCAAGCTGATCAACGGCGCCGTCGACGACCTGGCCCTGATCACCGGCCAGAAGCCGATCATCCGCAAGGCCACCAAGTCGATCGCGCAGTTCAAGCTGCGCGAGGGCATGCCCATCGGCGCCAAGGTGACGCTGCGCGGCGACCGCATGTGGGAGTTCCTGGACCGCCTGGTCTCCATCGCGCTGCCCCGTATCCGCGACTTCCGCGGCCTCTCGCCGAAGCAGTTCGACGGCAACGGCAACTACACCTTCGGCCTCAGCGAGCAGTCCATGTTCCACGAGATCGACGTGGACCGCATCGACCGCCCGCGCGGCATGGACATCACCGTCGTGACCACGGCGACCAACAACGAAGAAGGCCGTGCCCTGCTCAAGCACCTCGGCTTCCCGTTCAAGGAGAACTGAGCACATGGCGAAGAAAGCGCTGGTCAACAAGGCCAACTCGAAGCCGAAGTTCGCGGTGCGCGGATACACCCGCTGCCAGCGGTGCGGCCGTCCGCACGCGGTCTACCGCAAGTTCGGGCTCTGCCGCATCTGCCTGCGCGAGATGGCGCACCGCGGTGAGCTGCCGGGCGTGCACAAGAGCTCCTGGTGAGCTGATCTCCCCCCGAACAGGGACCCGAGCCACGGCTCGGGTCCCTGTTCTGCTTTCTGCCTGACTCGGTGTGAAACCGGGCATAACGGTGCTTTGTTCACGACCCATTCACCGTTGTGACAGTGGCTGTCACTAGCGTTGCCGCGGTCCGCCCGACGCACGCACCGGAGAGCTGTGAACACTCTTTCCCGCACTGCCGCACCGTTTCTCGACGAGTACGCGATCGGCGCGCTGCCCCGCCCCTCCGGTGAGCTCGGGCAGCTGACCGAGTCCTTCATCGCGGGCATGCTGGCCGAGAAGCCGCGCTTTCTCGGCTTTCCCACCAATATGGATTTCCACTTCAGCGAGCTCGCCGGAATCCTCGACATCTTCGTCAACAACCTCGGCGACCCGCGCAGCCCGGACAAGGCCGGAATCAGCTCCAAGCCGATGGAGTGCGCCGTCGTCGACGCCATTGCCCGGCTCGCCAACGGGGCGCCCGACGAGACCTACGGCTACATCGCCGCGTCGGGCAGCGAGGCCAACCTGTTCGGCCTCGACCGCGGCTGCGTCGCGCTGCCCGACGCGAAGATCTACTGCAGCGGCGCCGCGCACTACTCGATCCGCAAGGCCGCCCGGCTCATGCGCCGCGAGCTGGTCGTGGTCGACGCCGACGCCACCGGCCGCATGGACCCCGCCGCGCTCGCGGCCGCCTGCCGTCGGGACGCCGGCCGCGGCGCCATCGTGGTCGCCACCCTCTCCACCACCATGACCGGCGCGATCGACGACGTGGACGCGATCGTCGCCGCCGCCGGCGCCGCCGGCGAGGTCTACGTCCACCTCGACGCGGCACTCGGCGGCCTGATCATCCCCTTCACCGAATACGGCCCCACCTGGGGTTTCGCCCGCCCCGAGGTCGGCAGCATCGCGATCAGCATGCACAAGGCGCTCGGCACCCCCGTGGTCTGCGCCCTCGCCCTCTGCCGCGCCGATCTGGTGTACACCGCGATCGAGGGCGACTACGTCGGCGCCACCGACGCCACCCTCGGCTGCTCCCGCTCCGGGCTGGCCGGAGTACTCCTCTGGTACGCGCTCTCGGGTAAGGGCATCACGGGCCTCGAGGCCGGTGCGCGCACGTCGCTCGCCACCGCCGCCTACGCCGAACGCGCCCTCGCCGCCGCAGGCACGAATCCGATGCGCCACCCCGGCTCGGTCACGGTCGTCTTCGACCGTCCCGCCGAGGCCATCTGCCGCCGCTACCACCTCGCCACCGAGGGCGACCGGGCGCACGTGATCACCCTCCCGCACGTGCGGGAAGCGATGATCGATGCGCTGTGTCTGGAGATCACCGAGCAGCGGGGGCTGTAGCGGACGAACGCCGCCCGGAAAACGCGCCCCTGGCGTCCGCTCCGCACTCGGGATCAGGACGGTGAGTGGTACTCGATCCGGATCGAGGTGGTGTCGAGCCCCTGGTTCCGCAGGCTGTCGACGACCTGCGCGGTGAATCGCCTGACCGGCCGGTAGTGGCTGCTCTGATCGGAGATCAGCAGTACTTCGCCCGCGCGCACCGCGATCTCCCCCGCCCCCGCCGCAGGCGCACCGGCCAGGAAGCTCGAATGGTGGAACTCGCCGAGCAGGTGGTACGGCGCCGAGTAGACGATGCCGTACTCGTCCATCACGAAGATCGCGCGGCCACCCTGCGGAGTCCACAGCGTCTGCGCGGTCGCGGTGTCGTAGGGGAGGCCGAGGCCGTTGTACAGCCGCCCGTCGTGCGCGGAGAGTTCGAACTCGCGGCGCTCCTCGGCGCCCAGGTAGCGCACGTGCTTTCCGCCCCAGATGGCATTGCCCGGCTGATCCTCGCCCCGGAACCGCTGCTGAATCGGCGTCGTCTCGTACAGCGAGCCCGCGATGGTGGCGGCGACGTCATCAGCGGTGAGCAGGGTGATCTCGCCCCGCGGGATCCGCGACGACTCCGCGAGTTCCCGCGCGATCTGCTCCGGATCCAGCTCCGAACTCGCGCTCGCCAGCATCACGTCGTCGCTGTCGTCCCAGACGTCGCAGAACAGGCCGATCACGGCTCCTGAGCGCAGGCGAAGCAGCAGGAAGGCGCCGTCCGGGCTGGCGTGGAAGACGCGGCCAAGGCGCTCCTGCACAATGCGATCGGGCAGGTGGATCCGGGCCATCGGCCGCGCGCCCTGGAATCGGTCGAGGTGGTCATCCGGCAGGACCGCGAACGGCAACTCCGGCCAGGGGCGAAGCTCGTCCAAGCGGGTAACGACCCGCGCCAGAAAATCGCGCAGCTCGCTGTCGCGCTGGGGCATGGTCACCAATGTCGGCAGCGGCGCGTTCGAGCGGAGCCCCTCGGCGAGTGTCGCGTACTCCTGTTCCGGCGTCAGTGTCCCGATCGGCTCGTTCAGCAGGGCGCGGGAGATTCGCTCCACGACCCGCTCGTCCAGTTCCCGCTCGAACTGGGTGTAGTAGAAGATCGCGTCGACGACCCCGGACCAGTACTCGCTCACAGCTGCCTCCTCCGTCAACGGGGTGCCTCGAATTCGACCGCAACGGCCCCCATGTCGATGCCGAGCGCGCGGAGCCTGCTGATCGCCTGCAGTGTGTGACCGCGTTCCGGGCGGTAGTGCCCGCTCGAATCGGTCAGCAGGTGTAATCGCCCGTCGATGACCCGGAGTTCGCCGGCGGCCGCGACGGCACCACCGGCCAGAAAGCTGGAATGGTGGAACAGGCCGCGTCCGTGCGTATTCGATGCATAGAGATTACCGTCCACGTCCATGACGAAGATCGCGCGTCCCTGACCGCCCCAGTGGGTGCTACCCACGCGAGTGTCGAATGGATTGCCGTCGGCATCGACGAGCAGCCCGTTCCGGACTGTGAGACGCAATCTCGACCGCTCCTCGGCATCGAGATAGCGCACCGCGCTCGGTGGGGATGTCCAGATCGGATTGCCCGGCTCGTTCTCACCGTGGAACGCGGAGTTCATCCGTCGCCTCTCGAAGGGCGGTGACGCGCGGAACGGCGTGCCATCGACCGCATCCTCGGATGGACGCTCCGGTTCGATGACGGCCCGTCCCGATTCGGGTCTCGGCGCGGTCGGTGGCCGCGGCAGGTCCTGCTGGAGCACGATGACGGGCCGGGGCCTGGGCCTGGGCCGGCGTTCGCCGAAGCCGAACAGCCGCCGCCACCGGCTAGGCTCGGAACGTCGGCGCGGGTTCGGTCTGCCCCAGTCGGATTCTGGCGTTCGGTCCGCCGGGGGCGCAGGTGGAACGGCGCTCATCGGCGGAGCGGGTGCTGGGGCGGGACGGTCCGTCTCGGGTGCGCGTCGGGGGTCGAAGGCGGGCGTGGTCCGCGCCGAGCGGTCCGCCGTGCCTGGTGACTCCATCGGGGTGCTCCCGAGTTGTCGGCCCAGTCGAGCCAGATCGGTCGTCGAGAGCCCCCTGCCCTCGGCGGGGCCGAGACCGAGCTGTGCGCGGAGCGACGTTTCGATGGCGGCGGGATCGGTTCTCGGAGAATCGCTGTTCAGGTGCAGGTCGGCGGCCGCCGGGTCGGTGACTGGCACGAGGTCGACCATCAGCCAGTCCCCGTCGGGAAGACGATGGCCGCGGTTGAAGGCGAGGTCCGTCGTGAGCTGGGCGCGTTCCTGCACCTGCCGCACATCGACGGGGTTGTCGCCTGTCACGTGGACGTTCATGCCGACGACGAGGACGGGCTGGCCGAAGCCGGTGCTTCGGTGGGCGGGCAAGGCCCGGCCGGTCAGCGGATTGGCCAGGGTTGTGGTGGTATCGGATGTCGGGCCGCTGGAGCGCAGCTGTTCCCTGGCGCGGCGTGCTTGCCCCGCGTTCCGCAGATCGTGCTGCGTAACCGGCGCGCCTACCGCTCGAAGGTCCCTTCCTGCGGCCACGTCCCCGTCCGCCGGGCCTGGTCGTAGGCCCATGAGGTCGCTTCCGCCGCCAGGCGGTCGGTGGGTTGATGCCGGATCGGTTCCTTGGTGATCTGCACCCGTCGGGTCAGCTCCGGGTTCAGCGGGTTGTCGAGGTCCGTCTGACGTACCTGGTACTCGATCGTGTTCTCGGTCTCGGACACCTGGGTCAGGTGAATGCGGTGCTGTTTCGGATAGACCTGGAAGCCCGGTGCCGGGTTGCCCGCTTCGATCGCCGTGTCGAACATCTCCCCTGTCATTCTGACCGGCAGGCTGCTGTGCGAGGTGATCACTCCCGTGTGCTTGTTGATCACCACGCTGCCCAGGCCCACCCCCGATCGGCGCACCTCGTCCCCAGGCAGGATCTCCTGACAGACCCAGCCCTGCCGGCTCTCCAGAATCGAGAATCTCCGGTCGGGGCCGTAGACCTGGCGCATCAGTTGCGTGGCCTGTTCCCGTGTCGGTACCGGCTCCGGCATCGGACGTTCCTCCGTTCGAGGGCTGCTCCGGCCCTGACTGGACGCCCGGCGCTGCGGCAGGCGTTGTATCCGCGGCGGTTTCGCGCTGGGTGGACCGGCTCGGGGTTGGTCGATTGCCCGGTGCGGCGGGGGTGAGCGCGGTATCGGTCGGTGCGGTTGCGCGCTGGTGCGCAGGGGTGGGTGATGGTGCGACCGGAGGCGCTGTGCCGAAGCCGGTGGAGGGATTCGTGGATGCCGGTGTGCTCGTCGTCGGCGGGCTCGGGGAGGTCGTGACCGGGGACGATGTGGTGGCTGCTGTTGTGTCCACCGACGCTGGGGATGACGACGGAGCGCTGGACGTGGTCGGCGCGGCAGGGGCGTCGCCTGCCGGGATGGAGACAGGTTGGGCGGCCGCGATCTCCGTCGGTGTGGGGGATGGCGGTGGGGTCGGTGGCGGGCTGGTCGAGGTGCTGGGTGGTTCCGGAGATTCGGTGGTGACGGGTGCTGGGGTCGGCGGTGGGTCGGCCGCGTTGTCCGGGGTGAGCGGTGACGCGGTGGTCGGATCGGCCGGTGAGATCGGGGCGGGGGCCGGGGTCGCGTCCGATGGGGTGTCGACATTAAGAACGGTGGCGTCCGGGGCAGGTGACCGAGTCGCCTCGGGGCCGGTGTCGGTGTCCGGCGTCGGCGATACCGCAGCCGTGGTGCTCGGCGGACTGCTGTCCGGTGCGCGAGCGCTCGGTGCAGCGTCCTGAGCTGTGGAGGTGCTTGTCTCGATGGGGTGCGGACTCGTGTCGGTGACGGGCGCCGGGGTGGTGCCGGTGTCCACAGGTGAGGTGGTGATGCCGGCATCTGCTGGTGTTGGTGCGGCGTCGTGCTGCGGCGAGGTGTGGGTATCGGCGGCTGCGGTGGGGGTGTCGATCCCGAGCGCGGCGTCGGTACTCGCAGTCGAACCCGCGGTGTCGGGTGCGGTCTCGGTACTTGCGGGTGAGGTGCTGATGTCTGCGGGAGGGGTTTCCGCGTCGGACGAGATACCGGTATCGGGTGCTTCGTCGGACGCCGGCGAGCCCGAATCTGTCTCCGCCGGTGAGGTCGAGGCGTCGGGCGAGTCGGTGTCGGCGGGCGAGGTGGAATCGCTGAGGTCGGGGGTGCCCGGTGCTTCGGGATGTCCGCTCGACTCGACGGCCGACTGGATCCCGCCCGCCCCGGCACTGGTGAAGGTGTCGAGCCCGATCTGGAGATCCTGGCCGGTGATGGCGGCGGCGGCCGTCTGGGCGGCGAGATCGGCGGCGAGTTCGGTTCCGGTTCCGGTGGCGGTGTCGGTGGCGACTCGGCCGAGTTTGCTGGTGGCGGCGTCGGAGAGGCCGTCGAGGTTGGCGCCGAGGCCGCCACCGACCGCGCCGCCGACGGCGCCGGCCAAAGTGGAGAGGCCGAGGTCGGACCAGCCGAATTCGTCCATCGAGCGGTCGCCCCTGCCGACCTGGGTGGTGCGGGCGATGGCGTCGACGCCACCTTCCTCGAGTGCTTCGAAGGCGGCGCCGTGGAGGGCGGCGCGGGCGGCGGCCTGCAGTGCGCCGCGGGTGAGCATGCGGGCGATGAGCTGTTCGATCGCGATGCGGACGGCGACCTGGGCGGCGACCCTGGCGGCGACGCCGGCGGCGGCTCCGACGCCGGTCCAGGCGGTGGCGAGCGCGACGCCGATCTCGACTGCGGCCACGATCATGGTGCCGATGATGACGAGCTTGGTGTGCTCGATGTCGTCGGCGCCGTCGTCGAGGAGTTCGGCCTGGTAGCGGCAGTACTTCGCGATGGCGGTGAAGGCGGCGTCGTCGCCGGCGAGGAGTGTGTCGCGGTAGGCGGCGAGCGCGGCGTTGGTCTCGCCCTCGGAGATGGCGGCCAGGGCGGCGTTCAGCGCGGCTGCGGCCTGGTCGTCGACGGTGTCGAGAGTGTCCGCCATCGAGTTCCAGGCGTCGGCGAGGCGGCGCATGGCGGTTTCGTCACCGTCGGGCCAGTCGCCTGCGCCGAGGATGTACTTCGCGACCCACTCCAGGGAATCGGGGATCTCGATGCCCACGGGTCAGCGGCCCGTGGACCGGTCGAGGCCGGCGGCGACGGCGTCTTCCTGGGCGGTCACCTGGTCGGCGATGGAGACGAGGTTGGCGCCGAGCCGGGTCATGGTGGTGGCGAGATTGGCGACGGAGGTCTTTCCCTGCTCGACGCCGGAGGTGTAGTTCTGGGCGAAGGCCTGGCCGGTTCGGTCGTTGCCCCAGCATTCGCCCTCGGCGGCCAGTGCCGCGGTGAGCTGGTTCGCGGCAGTGGTGATCGTGGCGGCGCAGGCGTCGAAGGACGGCTGGGTGGCCCGGAGGGCTTCGGGGTCTATGCGGACGGTGCTCATCGGAGGTAGCCCTGGTTGCGGAAGTAGTCGTCCTCGTCATCGATCGAGTCTGGGGCGGGCGCCGTGACATCTTCGGCGGTCGACGAATCGAGTTGTGCAAGAACATCTTTTGTTGCGGGAGCGCCGGGGATGAGGTCGGGGAGGTCGGGGAGGGGCAGGTCGGTGAACGGTGCCAGGGCCTCGGCCTGCTTGGCAGCGGCGCGGCCCGCCGCCTCCCGCAGCGCGGCCGTGATCGCCGGGCCGAGGGTCGCGGGGGTGGATCGCTTGAAAGCCTCGGGCTCGAGGTGCACCTCGAGCACCCCGGTGACGGTCGCGGTGACGCGCACCAGATTGTCCGGCGACCACACGGTGACCGGCTCGGCCGCGCGCTGCTGCGTGGCGACCAGCGCCGACCGCTGCCGCTCGTAGGACTCGAGCATCGACTCGACCTGCGCGCGCAGCGCGTCGTTGCCCGCCCGGGCCGCACCGGGCAATTCCTCGGCCATCGGGGCTCCTTTCCCGTATCGACCCGTTCGCAAGACTTGGACGCGCGCGGGACGTTCGCGGTTCCCGCTACCGGCTGCCTGCCGGCCGCCGGCGATGCCCGCGTAGATCCGCACCACCGCGCGGCCTCGGGCGACCCGATTTTGTCCAGGGAAAACGCGCCCTTACACTAGAGCGGTTGCCTGGGCACAGCCATGTCCTCTGTATATGCGCACCCGGCGGCGAGAACTCACCCGGTCGGCAAGTGCTGACCGGACCAGCCGAATTGTCGTAGGCCCACGGTCCGCGTGAGCGGGCGTTGCATGGGAACCGCGGCGAGAAAGGTGTCGAGGTCTAACCATGACCATGACCGATCCGATCGCAGACTTTCTGACCCGTCTGCGCAACGCCAACTCGGCGTACCACGATCAGGTGAAGGCTCCGCACTCGAAGCTCAAGGCGAACATCGCCGAGATCCTCAAGCGCGAGGGCTACATCTCCGACTTCCGCACCGAGGACGCGACGGTGGGCAAGACCCTGATCGTCGACCTCAAGTACGGGCCCTCCCGCGAGCGCAGCCTCGCCGGGGTGCGCCGGGTGTCCAAGCCCGGTCTGCGCGTGTACGCGAAATCCACCAACCTGCCCAAGGTGCTCGGCGGCCTCGGCGTGGCGATCATCTCCACGTCCTCCGGCCTGCTGACGGACCGGCAAGCGGCACAGCAGCGCGTGGGCGGCGAAGTCCTCGCCTACGTCTGGTAAGGGAGGCAGAGACATGTCGCGTATCGGCAAGAAGCCCATCGCAATCCCCGCCGGGGTCGATATCACCGTCGACGGCCAGGTCGTCTCGGTGAAGGGGCCCAAGGGCACCCTGTCGCACACCGTCGCCGAGCCCATCACCGTCACTCGTGGCGAGGACGGCCAGCTCGAAATCGGCCGCCCGGACGACGAGCGGCGCAACCGCTCGCTGCACGGCCTCACCCGCACGCTGATCTCGAACATGGTCGTCGGCGTGACCCAGGGGTACGAGAAGAAGCTGGAGATCTTCGGCGTCGGTTACCGCGTGGCGGCGAAGGGCTCGAACCTCGAGTTCGCCCTCGGCTACAGCCACCCGGTTCCGGTCGAGGCCCCGGAGGGCATCACCTTCGCGGTGGAGACGCCGACGAAGTTCTCGGTGTCCGGAATCGACAAGCAGAAGGTCGGCCAGATCTCGGCGGTCATCCACGGTCTGCGCAAGCCCGACCCGTACAAGGGCAAGGGCATCCGCTACGCCGGCGAGGTCGTGCGCCGCAAGGTCGGAAAGACGGGTAAGTGATCATGGCTAAGACCAGTGCAAGCCAGGAGAAGAAGCAGGCCAAGCGGATTCCGCTGGGCAAGGACGCGTCCACCCGGCGTCGTCTCTCGAAGACCCGCCGCCACTTCCGGCTGCGCAAGAAGCTCGCGGGCACCACGGAGCGCCCGCGCCTGATCGTGCACCGCTCCGCGCGGCACCTGCACGTGCAGCTGGTGGACGACTCGAGCGGCAAGACCATCGCGTCGGCCTCGACCATCGAGGCGGACGTGCGCGGCCTGGAGGGCGACAAGACCGCCAAGGGCGTGAAGGTCGGTCAGCTGATCGCCGAGCGCGCGAAGGCAGCGGGCGTGGACGCCGTGGTCTTCGACCGTGGTGGCCACGACTACCACGGCCGGATCGCCGCGCTCGCGGATGCCGCTCGTGAAGGCGGGTTGAAATTCTGATGACGATGATCGCAAACGGAAGGAACGTCTGATGCCGGGACGTCAGCGGGGTCACGGCGGAAGCGGACCCACCGGACAGAACAACAGTGGTAGTGGCGGCCCCGAGGGTGGGCGCGACAACCGCAGGGGCGGCGGCAACGACCGCCGCGGCGACCGGCGGGACAATGCCGCCGAGAAGAATCAGCTCGAGCGGGTCGTCGCGATCAACCGCGTCTCCAAGGTCGTGAAGGGTGGTCGTCGCTTCAGCTTCACCGCCCTGGTGATCGTTGGCGACGGCAACGGACTGGTCGGCGTCGGCTACGGCAAGGCCAAGGAAGTTCCCGCGGCCATCCAGAAGGGCGTCGAGGAGGCTCGCAAGAGCTTCTTCCGCGTCCCGATGATCGGCTCGACCATCGTGCACCCGGTGCAGGGCGAGGCGGCGGCCGGTGTGGTCATGCTGCGTCCGGCCTCACCCGGTACCGGTGTGATCGCCGGTGGCGCCGCGCGCGCCGTGCTGGAGTGCGCGGGCATCCACGACATCCTGGCGAAGTCGCTCGGCAGCGACAACGCGATCAACGTCGTGCACGCGACGGTCGAGGCCCTCAAGCAGCTGCAGCGTCCCGAAGAGGTCGCGGCCCGTCGTGGCCTGCCGCTGGAGGACGTCGCACCGGCGGGCATGCTGCGTGCGCGCGCCCAAGCAGCGACGGGAGGTGCCAGGTAATGGCAGATCTCAAGGTGACCCAGATCAAGTCGTCGATCGGGGCCAAGCAGAACCAGCGTGACAGCCTGCGCACCCTCGGCCTGCGCGGCATCCGCAAGCAGGTCGTCCGACCGGACAGCCCGGAGAACCGCGGTCTGATCAACGTCGTGCGCCACCTCGTCACGGTCGAGGAAGTCGAGGAGGGCTCGCGATGACCATCAAACTGCATCACCTGCGCCCCGCGCCGGGTGAGAAGACCGCCAAGACCCGCGTCGGTCGCGGTGAGGGCTCGAAGGGCAAGACCGCGGGCCGCGGCACCAAGGGCACCAAGGCGCGCAAGAACGTCCCCGCGGCGTTCGAGGGCGGCCAGATGCCGATCCACATGCGGCTGCCGAAGCTCAAGGGCTTCACCAACCCGTTCCGCACCGAGTACCAGGTGGTGAACGTTGGCCGCATCGCCGAGCTCTTCCCCGAAGGCGGCGAGATCGGCAAGGCCGAGCTGGTGGCTGCGGGCGCTGTCCGCAAGAAGCAGCTGGTCAAGGTCCTCGGCGACGGCGAGATCTCGGTCGCGGTCCAGGTGACCGCCGACAAGGTGACCGGCGCCGCCAAGGAGAAGATCACCGCGGCCGGAGGGTCGGTCACCGAGCTCGGCTGACGACCGCTCTGCACCCGGTGGCACCGGACGAGTGATTGGCTCGTCCGGTGCCACTGTTAGAGTTCAGTAGTTGTCTGCCAAAGCCGTCATGGGGCTCGGCGTCTCCGAAGTAGGACACCGCTGGAACATCCATGGCACAACCGTGTCGTTCGCCAGGAGGATCTGTGCTTTCCGCCTTCGTATCGGCCTTCCGGACTCCGGACTTGCGGCGGAAGATTCTCTTCACGCTGGGGCTGGTCGCGCTGTACCGGATCGGTGCGGCGCTGCCGTCTCCGGGCGTCGACTACCGGGCGGTGCAGGAATGTATCGACCTGGTCTCCGGCGGTGACAACGCGGGTATCTACCAGCTGATCAACTTGTTCTCCGGCGGCGCGCTGCTGCAGCTGTCGGTGTTCGCGATCGGCATCATGCCGTACATCACGGCGAGCATCATCATCCAGCTGCTCCAGGTCGTGATTCCCCGTTTCGAGGAATTGCGCAAGGAGGGGCAGTCCGGGCAGACCAAGCTCACCCAGTACACCAGGTACCTGTCGATCGCCCTGGCGATTCTGCAGGCCACCGGCCTGGTGGCGCTGGCGGCGCGCGGTCAGCTGCTGCAGGGCTGCCAGCAGGACATCCTGGCCGACACCGGCATCTTCGGCATGATCACCATCGTCGTCGTCATGACGGCGGGTGCCGCGCTGGTGATGTGGTTCGGTGAGCAGATCACCGAGCGCGGCGTCGGCAACGGCATGTCGCTGCTGATCTTCGCGGGCATCGCCGCCCGCATCCCGTCCGAGGGCAAGGGCATCCTGGACAGCCGCGGCGGAATCGTCTTCGCCCTGGTCTGTGTGGCCGCGCTGGCCATCATCGTCGCGGTGATCTTCGTCGAGCAGGGGCAGCGCCGGATTCCGGTGCAGTACGCCAAGCGGGTCGTCGGCCGCAAGATGTACGGCGGATCGTCGACCTACCTGCCGCTCAAGGTCAACCAGGCGGGCGTCATCCCGGTGATCTTCGCCTCGTCGCTGCTCTACCTCCCGAACCTCATCGCTCAGCTCACGGGCTCGACCAACGCGACCGACCCGAGCTGGTGGCAGGAGTTCATCCAGAAGTACCTGGTCAACCCCAGCAGCCCGGTGTACATCGGGATCTACTTCGCGCTGATCGTCTTCTTCACCTACTTCTACGTGGCCATCACCTTCAACCCGGAGGAGCGAGCCGACGAGATGAAGAAGTTCGGCGGCTTCATCCCTGGCTACCGCCCGGGCAAGCCGACCGCCGACTACCTCCAGTTCGTCCTGAGCCGGATCACCCTCCCCGGCTCGATCTATCTCGGCCTGGTCGCCGTGCTGCCCAACCTCTTCCTGCAGATCGGCAACTCCGGCGGTAGTGCCATGCAGAACCTTCCGTTCGGCGGTACCGCGGTGCTGATCATGGTGAGCGTCGGTCTCGACACGGTGAAGCAGATCGAGAGCCAGCTGATGAATCGCAATTACGAAGGGTTCCTGAAGTGAGAGTTGTACTGCTCGGTCCGCCGGGTGCCGGCAAGGGCACTCAGGCCGTCCTGCTGTCCGAGAAGCTGGGCGTTCCGCACATCTCCACCGGGGATCTGTTCCGCGCCAACATCGGTCAGCAGACCCCGCTCGGCCGCGAGGCGCAGAAGTACATGGACGCCGGCGATCTGGTGCCGAGCGATGTGACCAACCGCATGGTCGAGGCGCGCGTCGCCGAGCCGGACGCCGCGAACGGCTTCGTGCTCGACGGCTACCCGCGCACCGTCGACCAGGCCGACGCGCTGGAGAAGATCCTGCGCGAGCTGGACACCAAGCTGGACGCGGTGCTCTGCTTCGTCGTCTCCGAGGACACCGTGGTGCAGCGCATGCTGGCCCGCGGCCGCAGCGACGACAACGAGGACGTCATCCGCAATCGGCTCCGGGTCTACCGCGCCGAGACCGAGCCGCTGCTGCAGCACTACGACGGCCTCGTGGTGACGGTGGACGGCATCGGCGAGGTGGACGACGTGAACGCCCGCGCGCTGCGCGCTCTCGGCGTCAACCACTGATGGTCTTCGGCCGCAAGAGCAAGAAGGTCGTCCCGTTCCGGACGGCGGGTGAGCTGGACGCCATGGCCGCCGCGGGCGCCATCGTCGGGCGGGCGCTGGTCGCGGTGCGCGAGGTCGCCAAGCCCGGCGTCTCCACCCTGGAGCTGGACGCCGTCGCCGAGCAGGTGATCCGGGAGGCCGGGGCGGTGCCCTCGTTCAAGGGTTACCACGGCTTCCCCGGCTCCATCTGCTCGTCGGTGAACGACCGGGTGGTGCACGGTATCCCGACCGCGGAGGAGATCCTCGCCGACGGCGACCTGGTCTCCATCGACTGCGGCGCCATCCTGGACGGCTGGCACGGCGACTCCGCCTGGACCTTCGGCATCGGCGCCGTGAGCGAAGCGGACGAGCTGCTCAGCACGGCGACCAGGCTCTCCATGGAGGCCGGGATCGCCGCCATGCTGCCGGAGCACCGGCTCACCGACATCTCGCACGCCATCGAGCTCGGCACCCGCGCCGCCGAGGTCGCGCACGGCCGCGAGTACGGGATCGTCGACGGCTACGGCGGCCACGGCATCGGCCGCGAGATGCACCTCGACCCGTTCCTGCCGAACGAGGGCGAGCCGGGCCGCGGCCCGCGCCTGGTGATCGGCTCGGTGCTCGCCATCGAGCCCATGCTCACCCTCGGCACCACCGAGACGACGGTGCTCGGCGACGACTGGACCGTGGTGACCGCCGACGGCACCCGCGCCGCGCACTGGGAGCACACCGTCGCGGTCACCGAGGACGGGCCGCGCATCCTCACCCCGCGCCCCGAATAGCCGAGGCGCGCGCACGGGGAAGCGGGCTGACTCAGCTCTCCAGCAGCAGCGTGACCGGGCCGTCGTTGACGAGCTCCACCCGCATGTGCGCGCCGAAGCGCCCGGTCTCGACGGTGCCGCCGAGCCCGCGCAGCGCCGCGGCGAACGCCTCGACCAGCGGCTCGGCCACCGGCCCCGGCGCGGCGGCGGCCCAGGAGGGGCGCCTGCCCTTCGCGGTGTCGGCGTACAGCGTGAACTGGCTGACCACCAGGATGGGGGCGCCGGTGTCGGCGGCGGAGCGCTCCCCGGTCAGGATGCGCAGCCGCCACAGCTTCGCGGCCATGGCCGCGGCGTCGGCGGCGAAATCACCGTGCGTGATCCCGACCAGCGCGACCAGCCCCTGGTCGGCTGCGTCGATCCGGCCGACCGTCGCGCCGTCCACCGTGACGGCGGCACCGCGCACTCGCTGCACCAGCACTCGCATGCGGTGATGGTGTCACGCGGAGCGGAAGAACAGCACATCCTCGCCGTACTCGGCGAGCGCCCGCGCCTCGGCGGCCTGCCGGATACCGCTGCTCGGCAGCTCGGTCAGTTTGGCGAACATGCCGATATTGCCGAACGCGGCGCGCACCTGGGTCTCCGAGGCGTAGTCGGCGCCGTAGTCGGCGAGCACCGCGAAGTCGAGCGGGGCCAGCGGGGTGTCGAGCGTGACGGCGCCCGCGGGCCTGCCGAGCGCGGCGTACTGGGTCGGCACGCCGTCCTGGTACCAGCACAGCTCGTAGGACATCTGCTCGGTCGCGGTCACGCTGAGCACCGGCCAGCGTTCGGCCAGCCGCAGCGCCAGCGGGTGGCTCCCGGCCGGCGCGACCTCCCAGGCCAGGCTCTTCACCGCCACCCAGCTGCCCGAGCCGCGCTCGATCAGCACCACGTCGTCGCCGAGCACCGTCTCGGCGTTGAGCTCCGGCGCCGGGACGGACCAGTGCTTCTCGTGTACGCCCAGGTAGTTGGAGCTCTGCACCAGGCGGGCGCCGTCGGCCTCGTAGGCGGCGAGCACCGCGGCCCGCACCTGCTTGACCGCGTCCGGCGCCGAGCAGCGCACGCTCAGCGCGCCGAAGCTGGTGGCGATCTCCATCGGCCGCGATGGCTGGTCCGGCATCGCCCCGGCCGCCAGCGGTTTCAGCCCGACCAGCGCCAGCTTCCAGTTGATCTCCTCGATCGTCGCCAGGTCGCCCGCGCTCTGGTACAGGATCTGCTGCTGGGTGAGGCGGCCCGCGCCCTGCAGGGTGCGGCAGTCGAGCTTGGTCAGCGCGGCGAGCGTCTTGGCGGTGAGATCCAGGTCGGCGATCTTGATCTCGCGCAGCTGCTTGGTCATCTCCGGGGTGGTCCAGGAGGAGTAGCGCTCCCGGTAGGTGGAGAGCGCCTGCTTGCGCTGCCTGCCGATGGTGAGTGTGCGGAGCAGGGTGTTCAGCGCGGCGAGGTACTTGGTGGCCTGCGCGGGGTCGGCGGCGAAGAGCCCGGCCCGGATCCGGGTGGCGTCCTCGTTGGCCGCCACCGCGGTGGCCGGATCCAGCCGGAGCAGCCAGACGCCGCACTTGGCGAGCGCGTCCGCGCACATGGCGGCGCCGTGCGGGTAGGCGTGCGCGACCCGGCGGTACACGTCGCAGGCTCGCCGGATGGTGGTGGTGGCGAGCTCCCGGTGCCCCACCGCGCGGGCGGCCTGGTCGAAAATGCGCAGCGCGTCCTGGATCTCGCCGGCCAGCCGGGCGGAGACCAGCCCGGCGCTGAACCAGTGCAGCCGGATCTCGACGGCCTGCTGCGCGGGCTCCAGCGCCTCGGCGGTGCGGTCGCGCGGGCTGCCGTCGGTGCGGGTGGCGATCAGTCCCCTGGCGAGTTCGCAGAGCGAGGTGGCCAGGCGCAGTTCGGTCTCCGAGCTCCGGTCCACCGCGGCGCGGCGGTCGACGGACGCCTGGTACTCGAGTGCGTTCAGATCCATGATTCCGCCGAAACCCGCGATAGCACAGCAGACCTCCCTCGCGCTCGATGGCGCCGACCACGCCATCACCCCCGGCACCGGGGAGCGGACGACTGTGCAGAGTCTGCCACATCGCCCGGCTCGCCGTCGCATTCCGGCGCGGGGCGGTGGCGCAGGTCGAATCGGGTGGCGGGCCGACGGGGGCGGGCGCGTTTCACCCGGTCGCCGCATCCGGGTTGCCGCGACCGGCGGGCCGGGTGAGAATCGACGTTAACGAAGGCGTAAGCGGCGGTTCGCATTCGGCTGTTAGGTTCCGGAAACGCGGCCGCTGCGGTCGTCGCTGTCGATGCGGGAGGGAACGGCAATGGCGGAGAAACTCGAGTACGACGCCGACCTCTTCTACGCCGCGGCGGACGCCACCGGCCGCGCGCGCGATCGTGTCAACGGCATCATCTCCCGGCTGGTGTCGGCCGCCGACGGGCGCGGCGCGCCCTGGGGCGCCGACACCATCGGCCAGAGCTTCGCCAACGGTCAGGACGGTACCGGCGGCTACCTGCTCTCCTCCAGCAACCTGGTCACCGGTTCGCGGAATGTGGCGGGTTCGCTCGACTCCTTCTCGGCGGGCCAGCGCGAGAGCGCGCGGCTGCTGGAGCGGATGGAGCAGGGCAACGTCACCGGCTTCAGCTGACGGCGGGCCAGGGGATGACGAACGAACAGGCGAAGGCCGATCTGGCGAGCATCGTCGACGAGGTGCAGCAGCAGATGCGCACGATCGCGCGGGTGCAGCAGGCGCGCGCCGAACTCACCGGCACCGGCACCGCACGGGGCAAACGGGTCACGGTGACGGTGAACGCCGACAATGCCGTGATCGAGACGAAGTTCTCGGCCGACATCGCCGAGCTGGAATATGCCGAGATCGCCAAGGCGGTCACCGAGGCGTCCCAGCGGGCGTGCGCGGAGGTCGCCGCGCGCACCGGGGAGCTGATGCAGCCGGTGCGGGAGCGGCAGGCCCGGCTCCCCAAGCTCGCCGACCTCATCGAGGACATGCCGAACATGCAGGTTCCGGAGCCGGTCACCCCCTCCACCGCCGCGCCGCGCGCGTCGGAACGCCGGGAGGCGGGAGCCCGGGTGGACGGCCCGGTCTTCGCCGAGACCGATCGGGTCGAGCGTGCCGGCTCGGTCACCGACCAGAGCTGGTGAGCGCGGGGTAGCGCACACATGATCGAGTTGCCGGGCTACCTGCGGTGGCTCGAGCCCGTGGTCGGGATGGAGTGGCCGGAGGGCAACGAAGACGAGATGTGGGCGCTCGCCGAGGACTGGCGCACCGCCGCCCGCGAGCTGACCGCCGCCATCGCCGATATCGAGGCCGCCAAGGCCGCCGCGCTGAAGGCGTATCCGCACGGCGATGGTGTCGATGACATGCGGCGCGGCTTCGACAGCATGATCGAGGGTGACCAGTCGGTCGCCAAGCTCTCCGAGTTGTTCGGCCAGGTCGGCGATTCGGCGTACGGCGTCGGCACCGAGATCGAGTACGCGAAGCTCATGTACTGGTCGTCGCTGGCGCTGCTGGCCGGCGAGCTCGCGGCCGCCTGGCTCTGGCCGCCGACCGCGCCCGCGGTGCAGGCCGTCGCCATCGGCCTCACCCGGATCGCCGTCCGGATTCTCGGCCAGCGGGTGGTGCAGGCGATCATCCGGCACGTCGGGAAGCTGGCCGCCTCCAAGTTCGCGCAGTTCATGCTGCGGCACGTCGCCATCGACACCGTGCTCGGGACGGTCCAGGAGCTGGGGGTCCAGCAGTACCAGGTCGACCAGGGGCATCGGGACAACGTCAACTGGGAGCAGGTGGCGGTCACCGCGGTCAGCTCGGCGGCGGGCGGCGCGGCGGCCGGCCCGCTCGGGGATCGCATCGGGCGGCGGTTCGGCGACAACTTCCTGAGCGCGGGGCTCGCGGGCACCGGAGCCGGGCTGGCCGGTGCCACCGCGGGCTTCGGGGCCAGCGTGGTGACCCAGTTCGGTATCGACTGGGCGCAGGACGGGTGGGATCAGGCGTGGCAGAACGCGTCCGCCACACCGCTGGACTGGCGGGTGTTCACCGCCGGGGCGTCCAATGGGCTGGCGTCCGGGTTGAACAAGCGGGCGGCCAATCAGGGGTGGAACCATGTTCGGCCGGACCTGTTCAACCGTCCGAGTTTCGGGTCTCGGCTCGATGCGTTGTTCGCGCCGGGTGGGGGTTCGGGGGGTGGTCCGAACGGTGGTGGAAACGAGGGCGGTGGGGACAATCAGGGCGGTGACCAGGGTGGCGGTGACCAGGGTGGTGACCGGGGCGGCGGCAATCAGGGTGGTAACCAGGGTGGCGGCAACCAAGGTGGCGGCGACCAGGGCAACTCCGGGAACAATGGCCGGGGTGGCTCCGGGGGAGAAGACGGCCAGGGCAACGACGGCCGAGGGGGCACCCGGGGGAACGGCGATCAGGGCGGCACCGAGGGCGATGACGGCCAGGGTGGGACCGAGGGCAATGACGGTCAGGGTAGCGACCAGGGCAACGACGGCCAAGGGGGCGACCAGGGCAATACCGGCGGGAACGACGGCGGCAACACCGGGGAGAGCGGAACCGGTGACCAGCGGGCCGGTGACGCCGAAGCCGATGGCCGGGGCGACGATTCCACCGAGGGAGCGAACGACCGGGAGTCCGCCGACACCACGCGCGCGGGCGACACCGAGGGCGACGTCTCCCCTGCGGGCCGCGACGGCAATGCCGAGTCCGAGACCCGGGCCGGGCTCGCCGACGACTCCGGCTCGGACAACTCCGGCCGGAGCCGGGGCGGCGAGCCGGAGGGCGTCGTCGCCGGGAGCGACCCGTCCCGCACGGCGGACACCGGCTCGCAGCGCATCGACGGGGACACCGGCAGCGTAGCGACGCAGGAGACGACGACCGGCGCGGCAGGCGACAGCACCCGCACCGGGGCCACCGACTCCGGTCAGAACTCGCCGGGGTCCGCCGCCACGAGCACCGGCGGCGCGGTTCCCGCGACCGGTACCACCGGGCAGCCCGCCTCCTCGGGCGGCAATACCTCCTCGACGCCCCCGCAGCAGGGCTCGAACCCACCCGCGGGCGAAACCCGGCAGAGCCCGGTCCGCCCCGGGGGCGCACCCACCGACGTCCGGCCCGCCACCCCCGCGGACAGCGCTCGACCGGAGAGCCCCCGTCCCTCCGGCAGTGAGCCGCGCGCCGGGACGCCGGAGAGCCGCACCGGCGATTCCCGCCCGCAGCAGCCAGGCCGCGCCGGGGTGACCGACGCACCGCGCGCGGCCGACGGCCGGGCGGGCGTGCAGGGTACGGCGACCGGCAGCACTCCGCCGCCGCGCACCGGCGCGGTGATCGACGGCTCGGATTCGACGCGCTCGACCGGCGCGCCGGAGGACGCGCGGCCCCGCGTCACCCGCCCGGTCGCCCAGGAACCGGTCGCGGGCCCGCGCGGCCCGGAGTCCGGCAGAGAAGGCGTGGCACCCGCCCGGGACAGCGCTGCGCCCGGCCGCGACCCCCAAACCGGCCGGGACAGCGCGGCACCCGGCCGCGACCAGCAATCCGGCCGGGACAGCGCGGCGCCCGGCCGCGACCCCCAAACCGGCCGGGACAGTGCGGCATCCGGCCGCGACCAGCAATCCGGCCGGGACGGAGCGGCACCCGGCCGCGACCAGCCGAACTCGGCGCCCGGCGAGCGGCCCGGTACCCGCCCCGCACCGCGTGACCCGTCCGATCCGAGCGGCGGGCCGCTGCGCGAGTACCCGGATGCCACCCGCAGGCCGCCAGAGGACACCGGGGAAATCGGGAACGGCGCCGACCCTGCGCGTCCGGATCGGTCGCGGCCGGACAGGTTGCCGGACTCCGAACCGGTGGGGCCGGAAGCGGCACTGCTCGCCGGCCCCGCGGCGGTCGCGGCCGCCGAGAACGGCTCCCGGCAACAGCGTTCCGATTCCGCACCGGGAGTCGATCGTGCCGAGGACGGGCGGCGCGACGACGCTCCACGCGACCCCGACGACACCCGCGACCCGGCCGTGCGCGGGCTGGAGCTGATCCGGGACATCACCGGCAGCGAGGTGATCCGGCTCCCCGATACCGACACCGGGCTCGCCGGACGCTCCCGCGCGGATATCGAGGACGCCGCGGGCGCGCCGCTGCGCCGCTTCCCCGACCACGACGCCATCCGGGACGCACTGCGCTACGAGACCGGCCAGGACGGGACGATCCTGCGCGATGCGGCCGGGGCGCCGATCCCGCGCCCCGACGGCGCCTCCGCGCTGGTGGTGGACGACTACGCGGGCGCCGACGGAAGCCGGATCGGCGCTGCGGCCCATGTGCTGACCCTGCGCGACGGCGAGGTCGTCGTCCACGACCCGGCGACCGGGACGGTGCACGACTTCCCGCCGATGATCCCGCGCCGCGGCGCGGGGCCGGTGCGGATCCGGGCCGTGCTCTTCGACTCCGACGGCATCCCGGTCCGGATGGAAGACACGCCAGCGCAGCAGCATTCGGTGGCGAGCGATCCGCCGCCCGCCAATCCGTCCGACGTGCCCGAGCCCGCCGCGGGTGGCGATCCGCCGCCCCCGGAGGACAGCGGGGACGCGCCGCCGCCGTCCGCGGACGCCGGCGGCGGCACCCCGCCGGTCGAGCCGCCGGACGCGCCGCCCACCCCCGCGGACGGCGACGACGACGGTTTCGGGCGGGACGGGGATGGCGGTCTGCAACGCTGGGCGCGGTTCCGCGCCGAGCAGGCCGACATGGAGGCGCGGCTGGAGGCCGCCCGCGCGCAGTGGCTGCGCGACCTGGCGGAGACCGCCGCCCGCTACGACCTGCCGCCCGGGATCGGCGACTCCGAGTGGACGCTGCGCATGCGCGCCGAGCAGGCCGAATGGAACGCGCGCATGCGTGCCGAGCTGGCCGACTGGCTCTGGGAGATGGCGGGTGGGCGGCCGGACCCGGCCGGAGTTCCCGGCCGGGAATCGGACCCGGCCGGAGTTCCCGGCCGGGAGCCGGACTCGGTACCGATATCCGACGACGACACCGGTCCCGACCCGGGCCCGGACACCCGCCCGGCGGCCGACGAGTCGACCCCGACGGACCGCGACGCCGCGCGGACGGAGTACGACGAACTGCTCGCCCGGCGCAACGACCTCGCGCGCGAGGTGGAGTTCTGGCGCGCCAAGCGGGACGACCGCATCGGCCGCCTGCTCGACGTGGAGAACCCGGATCACGCACTCGGCACCAGGGAGGAGCTGGCCGGAACCGTCCTCCGGCTCTACGACGAAGCCGGTTTCCGCCGCGACGAAATCGGCCCGACCGGTGAGGAACTGCCTCGGCAGAGCCGATCGCAGAACTCGCCGGAGGAGGTCGCGCGCCGCCGGGAGGCGCTGCGCAAGCTGATCGAGGCGGCCGAGCGGGTGATCGAGCTCAGCGCCGAGCTGTCCCGGCTCGACAATCGGATCGCGGAGCTGGAGCGGGCGGGTTCGCTGGATCGCCCGCCCGCGGCGGAGACCGCGGCGGAGCTGGATCGGTTGGCGCGTGAGCGTGCCGAGGAGTTGCTGCGGATCAAGCCGCGTCGGGGAATGCGGGACGATCTGGCACGGCGTCTCGGCGTGGTGGACGAGACGGGCGCGGTGGACGAGGGCGCCCTGAGCCCGGATCGGCTGGATGAGACCCTCGACGACCTGCGGGCGCGGGATCCGGACAGCGCGCGCGAGGTCGAAGCGCTCGGCGATGCCGCCCGGGATGTGAACGCCTCGAACAACGAGGTGGGGCGGCTGCAGGACACGATGGCCGAGGTCGCCGGTGCGTATCGGCGGGACATCGAGGCCGAGGGCGGCCGGATGTTGACGCCGTCGGTGGGTTTCATCGACGGGGAGCGGCCGCGGCTGGTGGTGTACGGCCCGCGCGACGAGACCGGCCGCCCGCTGGCCGATTTCGACGCGGCGCTCGACGACGCCCTGCGCCGCGACCCCACCGCCGCGCGGGCGATGATGCGTCCGGAGACGACGGTCGAGTACCGCCGCGTCACCGCCGATCGCGCGGGCAACTGGCGGATCGAGCAGGTGCCCGGCCCGGAGATCCGGCGGTTCCGCAGCCCCCCGAACCAGGGCAGGCCCGGTCTCGACGTCACGCTCTGGCGGGACGTCGACGGCACGCTGCGTGCCGTCGACCCCACCGCCCCCGATCGCGATCGCGGCGGCGACGGGCCGCGGACGCCGAAGGCGTACCGGGACCGCGATCTCCCGGAGGGGGTCAGCGGCTGGGCGGTGAACCAGGTCCAGGCGGCGGTGCACGACATGTTCGCCGACGCCCCGATCGACCCGAACACCGGGCTGCCGCGGGAGGGCGTCAACGAGGGGCTGCTGCCGCACATCCCGGGGCAGGGCCCGTCGGTGGATCCGCGCACCCCCACCTACGAGCTGCCCTACGCCGACGCCGTCGGCCACCTCATGCGGGTCATGCTCGAGGTCGCCAAACTCTCCGGCTTCACCTGGTACGCGGACCCGAACGATCCGTTCCGGATCCACCCCGGGTTCCTCGGGCACCCGTGGTTCCGGGCGAGCCCGCCGGAGGTGCAGCCGATGGTGCGCACCTGGGGTCCGGAGCAGGCGGCGGACGACGGTGACGTCAGCGACGGCTGGAAGCAACGGCAGCGGGCGCGCGAGGAGGCGTGGGCCGAGGTCCAGAAGTGGGCCGACGAGCAGTACGCGCGGTTCCGGGCCGATGACTCCGATGTGGATCGGATCGCGGAGCACGAGCTCGAGCGGGCCAGGCACCGGGAGGAGGTCGAGATCCCGGCCGAGGCGCGCGCGATCGTCGACGCGATCGACGAGCGGCTGGTGCGCGGGGACCGGGGGCTCGATCCGCTCGGCGATATGGACGCCCAGCGACAGCGGCTGGACGACGAGATCGATCAGGTCGCCCGCGACCTGGAGCCCCGGTTCGCGGATTCGAATCCGGAACGCGTGCGCGACCTGGTCCTCGAGCTGCGGGAGCAGTTGCTGAACGGTGCCGATCCGGCCCGGCTGGCGGAGGACGTCGCCGGGCGGTTGCGCCGCGAGCCGCCGCTCACCCGCGAGGAGATCCTGCGCATCAAGAACCACCTGATGCGCGACGAGCACCTGGTGCTCGACGCGGACACGGGGCAGCTGGTTCGCCGCGGGCTGGACGCGGTCGCCGACGTCGCCGAGGCGTGGCAGCGGCTCATCGACGGTAATCCGCTGCCTGCGGATCGGCTGCTGCTGCGCGACGCGCTCGCCGAATCCGACTTCCTGCGCACGTCGGACAACCTCACCTGGCACGAGGCGAACGCGCACGTCGCCGGGCTCGACGGGCTGCACTGGGATGCCGAGCGGCCGCCGCTCACCGAGTGGCGCGAAGGTGTCCCGTTCGCGCCGTGGTCGCAGGCGACGCCGCCGCGGGGGCAGGAGCCGGATGCGCCCGGGTTGCCGCCGGGCGGCGACGATCCTGCCCTTCCCCCCGGAGCGCCGCGCGATCCCGACGCCACCCGTCCGGACGACGAGACCCGTTCTCCGGATGTGACCCGTCCGGACGACCACGCACCGGATACGACGCGGGCCGAGCACCCGCCCGCCGACGAAACGCGCCCGAATTCTCCGCGCCGCGCGACCGAACCCGTTCCGCAGTGGCCCGACGCAACGGCGCCCGGCTACCCCCGCCCCACGAGTGCGGACGGCGCTGCGACGCGTCCAGCTCGCCCGCAGCCCGATCCCGCCGAGAACCGCGCGGATCCGATCGCGGAGGAGACCCCGGACGCGCCGGAACCGGTGGCCGACACCGGCGGCGGCACCCCGCCGCCGGACCCGCCGGACAGCGCGCCGCCCGCGCCCGGCGACGACGGCGGCCCGCGCCGGGAGGGGGAGACCGACGCCCAGTGGGTGGCGCGGATGCGCGCCGAGCAGGCCGAGTTCGAGGCCAGGATGGAGGCGGACCGCGCGCAGTGGCTGCGCGACCTAGCGGACTCCATCGCCCGCGACCGCACCGAGTTAGGCGTCGGCGACGACGAATGGCTGCTGCGGCGGCAAGCCGAGCAGGCCGAGTGGAACGCCAGGATGCACGCCGAGCGCGCCGACTGGCTCCGGGACATGGCGGGCGGCCGCCCGGACGACGGGGACACCCCGCCCGCCACCGACCCCACCGGCCCGGAAACCCCGCCGGACAGCACCCCGCTCAGCGACGGCGCCCGGCCGCCCGGCGACGAGCCGGACGCCACCCCGTCGAGCGCCGACCCGGACCGCACCCGCCCCGCGAACGCCGCCGACCCGGCGGATCCGCTCGGCGAGCCGGACACCACCCCCGGCGAGCCGCGCGACCCCGCCGACCGCACGGCGGAGTACGACGACCTGCTCGCCGATCGCACCGACCTCGCGCGCGAACTGGAGTTCTGGCGCGCCAAGCGGGACGACCGCATCGGCCGCCTGCTCGATATCGACGATCCGGAGCGCGCGCTCGGCACCAGGGAGGAGCTCTCCAGGACCATCCTGCGGCTGTACGAGGAGGCAGGCTTCCGCCGCTCGGAGATCGGGCCGATGGGCGAGGACACGGTGCGCGACGTCCGCACCCGGAACTCCGCGGAGGAGGTCGCGAGCCGCCGGGAGGCGCTGCGCAAGCTGGTCGAGGCGGCCGAGCGGGTGATCGGGCTGCGCGAGCGGCTGGCGGACGTCGACCGGCGGATCGCGGAGCTGGAGCGCTCGGGTTCGTTGGATCGCCCGCCCGCGGCGGAGGCGGTCGCGGAGCTGGATCGGCTGGCGCGGGAGCGCGCCGAGGAGCTGCTGCGGATCAAGCCGCGCCGCGGGATGCGCGACGATCTGGCGCGGCGGCTCGGCGTGCCGGACGAGGAGGCTCTCGGCCCGGATCGGCTGGACGAGACCCTCGATGACCTGCGGCGCCGGGATCCCGATGCCGGGCGGGAGATCGAGGCGCTCGGCGACGCCGCTCGGGATGTGAACGATGCGCACACCCGGATCGGGCGGCTGCAGGATCGGATGGCCGAGGTCGCCGGCGCGTATCGGCGGGATATCGAGGCCGAGGGTGGCCGGATGCTGACCCCGTCGGTGGGGTTCATCGACGGTGAGCGCCCCCGGCTGGTGGTCTACGGCCCGCGCGACGAGACGGGCCGCCCGCTGGCGGATTTCGATGCGGCGCTGCACGATGCGCTGCGCCGCGATCCGACCGCGGCCAGGGCGATCACCCGCCAGGGGACGACGGTCGAGTACCGCCGCGTCACCGCGGACCGCGAGGGCAACCGGCGGGTGGAGCAGGCGGCGCCGCCGGAGCTCCGCCGCTTCCGCAGACCGGCCGGGCGGGGCCTGCCCGGCCTCGACGTCACCATGTGGCGCGATGCCGACGGCGTCTGGCACAGCGTCGACCCGACCGCCCCGGAGCGCTACCGCGGCGGCGACCCGGCCACCGTCCCCAAGTCGTTCAGGGAGCGCGATCTGCCCGAGGGGGTCAGCGGCTGGGGCATGAACCCGATCCAGGCGTCGGTGCAGGACGTCTTCGTCGATCCGCCGGTGGATCCGGCGACCGGGCAGCCGCAGGAGGGCTTCAACAAGGATCTGCTGCCGCACATTCCGGGGCAGAGCAACCCCTCGGTGGATCCCGGCATCCCCACCTACGAGCTGCCCTACGCCGACGCGGCCTACCACATCGTGCGGATCATCCTGGAGACCGCCAAGCTCTCCGGTTTCACCTGGTACAACGACCCCGACCAGCCCTACCGGATCCACCCGGGCTTCAAGGGGCACCCGTGGTTCCGGGCGAGCCCGCCGGATGTGCAGCCGATGGTGCGGAACTGGGGGCCCGAGCAGGCCGCCGACGACGGCGGCGACCTCAGCGACCAGTGGAAGCAGCGGCAGCGCGCCCGCGAGGAGGCGTGGGACCAGGTCCAGCGCTGGGCCGACGAGCAGTACGAGCGGTTCCGCGCCGACGACGGCGATATCGACCGCATCGCCGCCACGCTGGACGAGCGGCGCGCCGCGGAGCGCGCGCAGGCTCTGGACGAGGCGCAGCGGATCATCGACACCGTCGCGGATCGGTTGATCCGGGGCGACCGCGGGATCGATCCGCGCGCCGATTTCGACGCCCAGCTCCGGCGGCTGCACGACGAGATGGACCGGGTCGCGCGGGAGGTGGCGGACCGCTTCGCCGACGCGGACCCGGAGCGGGTGCGCGATGTCGTCGACGACATCCGTGAGCAACTGCTCGACGGCGCCGATCCCGGCCGGATGGCGGCGGAGCTCGCCGAGTTGCTGCGCCGGGACACCCCGGAGTTCACCGAGGCGGAGCTGCGGCGGATCAAGGACCACCTGATGCGCGACGAGCACCTGGTGCTCGACCCGGACACCCTGCGGTTGGAGCGGCGTCGCCTGGATGCCGTCGCCGACGTGGCGGAGGCGTGGCGGCGGCTCGTCGACGGTGATCCGCTCCCGGCCGACATCCTGCTGCTCCGGGACGCGCTGGCCGAGGCCGACTACCTGCGGTCGTTCCGCGACCGGGACGATCCGAACGTCACCTGGCACGAGGCGAACGCGCATGTCGCCGGCTTGGACGGGTTGCACTGGGATGCCGAGCGGCCGCCGCTCACCGAGTGGCGCGAAGGGATTCCCTACGCGCCGTGGACCCAGCAGGCCCCGCCCCCCGGCCGGGAAGCACTCCCGGGAGGCGGCGATCCCGCCCTGCCGCCGGGCAGCACCGACGGCCCCACCCGCCCCGACGACACTCGCGCGGACGAAACGCGCACGGAGGGTGACGATCCGGACCCGGCGACGGCGGCACTGCGGCTCGAACTCGCCGCCCTGGACGAGGCCTTCCGGCGTAACCAGGAGGCGGCGGACGCGGCGCACCGCGAACTGCTCGACCGACTGGACCGCGCCCACCGCGAACTGAACGAGCGCTTCGACGAACTGCTCGCGGGCACCACCGACCCCGCATCCGACCCGGACACCGCTGTCCAGCGCGAACTCGACCGCCTGGACGAGACCATGCGCCGCACTGCCGAGGACGCCGAGCGCAGGCACGACGAGCTCATGCGATACCTGGAGAACCTGCGCCGCGAGCTGGCCGGGGAGACCGACCGGACCCCGGCCGACGACGCGCTCGACCGCGAGTTGGAGCGCTTGGACGAGGCCTTCCGCCGGAACAGCGAAGCCGCCGCCCGCGAGCACCGCAGGCTGCTCGACCACCTGGAGGCACTGCGTCAGGAACTCTTCGGCCCCGACGAACCCGGCGATCCGGACCCGAACCCGGACGAACCGCGCAACTCCGGCGGCGCGATCCGCCCCGACGACGACTTCGACGCCCTGAACTGGGCCGACGACGCCTACGAGACCTTCCGCGGCGACGACTCGGATATCGACCTCATCGCCGAGACCCTCGCCGGGCTGGACGATCCGGCGGGCGCCCCGCTCACCAGGGACGAGATCGCCCAGATCAAGGACCACCTGTTCCGCACGGCGCATCCGATCGAGGATTACGACCGCCGGGTCGAGCGCCGGAGATTCGATGCCGACCCGGATATCGCCGAGGCCTGGATCCGCCTCCGGAACGGCAACCCGCTGCCCGAGGACCTGGTGCTGCTGCGGCACGAGCTCACCGAGTCGCGGATCATGCGCGCCGAGCCGGAGCTGACCTATCAGCAGGCGCATCAGCGGGCGAACGACAGGCACAATTGGCAGGCGAACATACCGCCGCGCACCGGCGAGAGTTACGAGACGGGACGCACCGATGGCACTGCTGATCTACTTCGCCCGGATCCGGGAGGAGACGACCGAGGTGGAGTACCGCTTCGGCCCGGAGCGGGACCAGCTGAACAGCACCCTGATCATCGACAAGACGGACAGCAGCGTCCGGACCGGCACTCCGGCGGACGCGCTCTCCCGGACCACGGCGGGGCAGATCCTGCGCCGGGCCCGCAGCGCGGGGAGCTGGCCGGAGAAGGGCGTGATCGCCTCGTAGCGGCCTGGCCGGAGGCCGATCCCGACATCCGGCGGTCGCCCCCGCCGGACCCGGATTCGAGCGCGCTCCGGGAGGTGCTCGCCGCCACCGAGACCGGCCGCTCGGCGCTGGGAGTCCTCGATGCGGCCGGAATCCCGCTGCGCGTCGACGACCCGGCGGCCGGGCAGGTCGAGCAGGCGGCCGCGCTGGTGGAGACGGCTGCCCGGGTCGAGAGCCGGGACGGCGGTCGCCGGGCGCTGGCCGAGGCCGTCGGGCGGCGCGCTCAACTGCTCAGGGAGCTGGGCGATCTCGGCGTCGACACCGGGACGACCCGCGATCCGGTCGAGCGCGCCGTGTCGGAGATGCTCGACCGCACGTTCCTCGACGCCCGCGACGCCGCCGCGGCCGAACTCCTGCGCACGAACCCGGATTCCGATCCGGCCCTGCTGCGCGAGCAGGCCGACGCGGCCGGAGTCGAAGCGCTCCTCGCCGCCCCGCTGCTCGCGGAGGCGCCGGATGCCGCGCCCATCCGCCCGACCGAGCCGAGTCCAGCGCCGAGCGCCGAGCACAGCCTCACCCCGAGCGCCGATTCCAGCCCAGCCCCGAACGCCGAGCGCAGCCCCACGCCGAGCGCTGATTCCAGCCCAGCTCCGAACGCCGAGCGCGGCCCAGCTCCGAGTGCCGAGCGCGGCCCAATTCCGAGCGCGGATCCCGGTCCTGCGGTGGACGGCGCGCTGAACGAGATCCGCGACGCACTGCGGCAGAGCCGGGGTGGCGAGTGGGCCGCCCTGGTCCTGGCCGACAACGACGTGCGGCTCCGGTTCGGGGACGACCCGGAGACCGCCCTGACCCGCGGCGCCGATGGCGGGCGAACCGTGCGCGGCCCCGCGGCCGGGTACGACCCCGGCACGAATACCGTCCGGCTCCCCACCGACGGCAGCCTGCGCGACCACCTCGCCGAGCTGGTCCGCACCGCCGCCGCCCTCGAGCAGCGCGGCGCCGGCGCCCCGGAGCGGCTCACCCTGACCCGCGACGAGTACGTCGACACCATGCTCGACCGGCAGGCCGAGGCCGAGGCGCTCGCCATCGCACACGCCCGCGCCTGGGATCGGCCCGGCACCGACGCGCTCACCCGCACCTACCTCGCCGCGGGTGACCGGGGTGCGGAGACCGCCCGCCGACTCCTCCGCGATGCGGGGCCGATCCCCGCCGACCTCGTCGACGCGGCCGCGCACCGCGCGGGTGTGCGCGCGGTGCGGGCCGCCCTCGACACCGCGGGCCCGCTGCGGAACGGCCGGACGCCATCCGAGGTGCACGGCGCGGCCTGGGATCGGGCACACGGGATCGCCGACGGCACCCGTGATCCCAGGCGAACCACCCCCGCGCAGACACCGGCCGCGCGCGAGCGCCGTGCCACGGATATGGCCGGTGAGATCGAAGTCCTGCGGCTGCTGCGGGAGTCCGGCCGCTTCATCCCGCTCGGCCCCGCCGAGAGCACCTACCGCGCCGCCTACGATCGCGCCCACCGGGGCGCCGTGCGCGCCGACCCGACCGGCAGCACCGCCGAGCAGACGGCTCGCCGCGCCGGAATCGACGCGCTGAGCCGGTACCTGAAGCGCACCGGCATGGAAAACGCCGAGCTCGCCTTCGACGTCACGCGCGCCGCGGCCGACGGCGGCACCGGCAGGCAGTGGGGTGATCCCCGCCCCGCCCCGGTGCGCCCCGAACCGGACAGCACACCCGCACCCGACCGCGAGCGCGCGGCCGACCGGGCCCGCACGGTCACCGAGCGGGACCTGCGCCGGACGGCCGATCGGCCGCCGTTCGGCCGGGACGCCGCGGCCGGGATACCGGACCAGCCCGGCCTGCTCCCCGGCCGCGACGACGCAGCGGAGCAGCCGGGGGACGGCGACATCCTGCACGAGGGCGACCTGCCCGAGGGCGGAACGCCGCTGTACCGCGGCATTCCGCGGCTGCTGGCGGACGGCTCGGAGAACCCGGCCTACCGTGAGGGGCTGCGCGGCCGCGCGGTGCCGCGCGGCACCGCCGACCTCTCCGCCGACGACCACATCCGGCAGTTCCACGGCGAGGACAGCGACACCACCTCGTGGGCCAGGCGGATCGACGCCGCCAAGCACTTCGCGGGTCCCGACGGCCTCGTGCTGGAGTGGCGGACCGGCGCGCCGCCGGAGGGCGCGACCTGGAAGTTCAAGCCGATCTACGACATGCCGGACGAGTTCTCCCAGGTGCTCATCCAGGGCACGATTCCGGAGGCGAGGGCGGTCAGGCACCTGCCCGCGCCCGAGCGCCCGGAGCTCATGCCGGGCTCGGATCCGTCCAGGGACGCCCCCGAGCCGCCGCGCGACGCCGACGAAACCCCCAGCCTCCCGGACGACGACTGGTCCGGACTCGAACCACGCGAGGTCGGCGAACGTCTCGCCGAAATCCTCGGCCTCGACCCGGACCGGGTCTTCGGCTTCGACCGCCCCGACCTCGACCCGGCCGTGGCGCGCGAATTCGCCCGCGGCATCGCCGACACCTTCGCCGATCACCCGCACGCGCGGCCGGACAGCGTCGGCATCGGCGACGTCCCCGCCGACGTGCGCGGCCGCCGCCCGATCGCCGTCGCACAGCCCCGCACCGACCGCGCCACCGGCGTCGTCCGCACCGAATCCATCACGCTCAACGGCGATCTCGCGAGCGACGCGGCCCGCTTCCGCGCCCAGCTGGCCGAGGGCGTCGACCGCGGCAACTACCACCCGTCGGTGCTGGAACGCCCGGTCTACGCCACCGCCGTGCACGAGTACGGCCACGCCGTGGACTACGCCTCCGGCCGCGCGCTGCGCCCGGTCCTGGAGGACCTGCTGATCCAGCGCTATATGAACACCCCGGGCGCAACGGTCGGCGGCTACGAGCGGTGGGTCCGGCAGCTCACCGGCTACAGCTTCGACGAGCACGGCGAGCTCAACCCGGGCGAGGCCATCGCCGAGGCGTTCCAGGACGTCCGGTTGCACGGCGCGAACGCCTCCGAGCCCGCCCGGATCATCAACGAAGCCCTGCTCTACCTCTCCGAACTGCCCGCCGACCCGCCCCCCGACCCGACCGGCCTCGACGACCCCGGCCTGCTCGAGGGCGACCTCCGCCCGCCGGACGACGAATGGTCGCGGATGGGGTTGGCGGAGATCGGCGAGACGCTGCGCGCGCGACACGGTTTCGACGAGGTCACCGGCTTCGCCGACACCGACCCGAGCCTGCCGCCGCTGGATCCGGAGCTGGTGCGCGACTACGCCCGCGCTATCGACACCATGCTCGCCCGCTACCCGATGGTCGACATCAGGGCTCTGCATATCGCGCCGATCACCCGGCCGGACGGGCGGGTGGTGTTCGGCGAGGCGCAGTGGCAGGTGCACCCGGACGACATCTACCGCTACTACACCGAGTCGATCACGCTGAACGAGTCCATGCTGCGCGACCCGGCGCGGTTCGAGGCCATGAAGCAGCGCGCCGAGCGGTTCGGCACCGCGCCGCGGAATGTGGCGCAGCGCCCCGCCTACGCTGTGGCGCTGCACGAGTTCGGCCACGCGCTGGACTCGGCGGGCGGCATGCGGGCCCGCGGCCAGGCCGAGGACCTGCTGCTCGAGTACTACGCGGAGACGCACCCCGAGGTCGACCCGCTGGCCTACGAGGTGTGGCTCGGTGATCTGAGCGGCTACAGCTTCCGGCTCGGCGATCTCAATTCGCCCGAGGCGCTGGCCGAGGCGTTCCTGGATGTGGAGCTGAACGGGGAGCGGGCCTCGGAACCGGCCCGGGTGCTGCACGCGCTGCTGGTCAGGGAGGCCATCGACAGCCGCTACGACACCTTCGACCCGGGCAGCGTCGAGCCGCAGCGGGGGGAGCGTCGTCCCGGCGTCGATTCCGACGCCATGCCGGACGAGCCGGTGGTCGAGGGGGAGATCCCGCCGCTTCCGGAGGACGTCAGGGAGATCGTGGCGCGGGTCGACGGCACCGATGTCCCGCTCCGCGTGGTACCCGATGGCGACGACGGCTGGCGGGCGCTGCCGCCGGAGGCCGAGGCCGAGCGGCTGCCATCGGCGGCCCCGGACGAGCGCGGCGCGCTCCGCCGGGAGCTCGACCAGCTCCGGGATCGGCTGGCGGGCGGCTACCAGGGCGACAAGAGCAAGCCGGTGTCCGGCTCCGGCTTCGACAGCAAGGGCACCGCGGCCGCGGTGGACGGCGTCGCGAGCATCCCCGAGCTGATCGATCCGGCACCGCAGGCCCCGGTGACCCCGGCGCCGGACCCGAACCAGCCGGTGCTCGGCCTCGCGCCGGACGGCGGCGACTCGTCCATGCCGCTGGTCCGCGTCTTCAAGGAGGGCGCGCTGGTCTGGCTGAATCGCGAGCAGCTGCCGGTGCTCGGCCGGTTCTCGGCGCGGCAGCCGGATGCCGCGAGCGAGCACGTCCCGCTGCTGGACGGTGGGGGCGAGGAGTACCGGCCGTGGCTGGCGGACGCCGACCCGGACCTGGCCCGCGAGATCATCACCGACCAGTTGAATGCCCGTCGCACCACCCCCGGCCAGGCCGCGGCCGACCTGCGCGCGCTGCTGCCCGGCGCCACTCCCGAGCAGCGCGCCCGGGTACTGGACGACCTGGTCCGGCACGGCCTGCTCGACGCGGCCGACGCCGCGGCGCTGGATCGGGACCCGCCGCCGCCCCCCGCCGAGCTGCCCGCCCCGCGCCCGGACGGCGACACGCTGCGCGAGACCGCCGAGCGGCTCGGCTTCGACCTGCCCGACGAGGAACCGGGCACCGTGCGCCGGGTGCTGGACGAGGAGGAGTACCGGACCGTCCGTGCGGCCGCCGCGGCCGAGGGCCTCGCCGATGCGCTCCGCCGCTACCGGGAGGAGGTCACCCGCCCCTACCGCGCCACCGACCTGCCCATCGACCCGGATCCCGGCGACCGGCAGCGCCACCCCCGCTACGCCGATCGGCCGGACCCGGCGGGCCGCCCCGTCCCCTTCCGCGACGCCGTCAGCTTCGCCGACAGCAACCCGCTCACCCGCTTCCTGCGCGAACTGGTCGCCGCCTTCGGCACCCACCCCGGGCTGCTCGACTACCAGACCGTCGGCAACGGCGCCGACCCGATCGCGGTCTGGGGCGACAGCGACGAGCTGGGCCGCGACCAGGGGCTCGAGGAGTTCTTCAAGCACGCGCTGCGCCGCGATCAGCTGCTGGACGAGCTCTCCACCTGGGCCTACCTCAACGATGCCGACATCACCGCGTTGCGTGCGGCGGAGCCGGACCGTGCCGCCGCCGTGCTGGACGAGCTGCGCGCCGCGGCGGCGGCCCGCGCCGCGCGGCTCGCCGAATTCGCCGCCGCCGCGGCGGCGCTGCTGTACCCGGGCGGTGCCGACCCGACCCCGGTCGGCGCCGAGCTCGGGCCGCAGGCCGGGCTGCTGCCCGTGGCGGGCGGCCCGGATCGGGTGCTGCTGGTGGACGGCCCACACGACCGGGCCCGGGTGCTGGCGGCGCTGCTAGACCGCGATCCCGCGCTCGCCGCCGCGCTGCGCGACGGCCGGGTCGCGCCCGACTTCCGCACCGCGCGCACCGACTGGACCGGGCGGGTGCACCTCGACCCGGAGCCGACCCCGGAGTTCCGGCGGCATCGGGCCGAGGTGGACGGGCGCACGCTCGACGTCACCCTCGTGCGGGACCCGGGCGGCGAATGGCGGCCGGTACAGCCGCTCGACGCCGGTGCTCCCGCTCCGCCCCGGACGCCGCAGGCGCTGCTGCGCGACCTCGTCGACGCGGCACGGGAACTCGGCATCGGCCCGCACGATCTGACTCCGGAGAGCCGGCGGGAGCGGCTGGCCGACCTGCGGCTGGACAACGCGGTGCGCGCCGCGCAGCTGGAGGCGCTCGGGGACTTCGCACGGTCCTCGTACGACATCCAGACCTTCCACGACCTCGGCACGGTGCGCGGCAAGCTCGCCGATCGGCTCGGGCTGGCCGAGGCCGCGATCACGCCGGGGCTGCTCGTGGACGCGCTCATCGAGCACCCGTCGCGCCGGGCGCTGCGGGCCCAGCAATTCGAGGACATCGCTGCCTACGCCGCGCAGTTGCGGGGGATCGACCCGGCCGGTGTCGACGCCGCCAGGGATCGGCTCGCCGAGCACCTCGGTGTCGCGCCCGCCGCGCTGCACCCGCCGAAGTACCTGGCCGACGAGCGGGGCCGGTTGGTGCTCGGCAGTGACGAGTCCGGGCTGGATCCGCGGAAGTTGCACCGGGTGGTCCGCGGGCTGGACCGCGGTTCCCGCGCGCTGCTGCGTGAGGCTTTCACCGGCTACCTCGATACTCTGCTCGGGATCGATCCCTATCTCGGCGTGCTGCGCGGGGACGGCACCCCCGACCCGCGCTCGGCGGATGGCACCCTGCCGGTGCACGATCCGTCGGCCATGAGCGGGCTCCGCGACATCATCGCCGGGGCGCTGCGCGAGTCCGGTGCGGCCGATTTCGCGCAGCGGGTCGGGGAAGCCGCTGCCCGGCCGCACCCGGGGGATCCCGATTCGGGGCGCCCGCAGCCGGGGGACGACTGGGCGAAGCTCGTCGGGGTGGATGTGCCGGACGAGGGCGACGCGCAGTTTCGCAAGGTGTACGAGGCGTATCGGGACGGGAAGATCGATCGGCACGAGGGGCTCGACCCGCAGCAGCTCACTGCCGCTCTGGAGCGGATGCGCGGTGAAGTCCGGGATCGTGCGGCTCGGATCGATACCCTGGCCGACCTGCTCGAACAGTTCTCCCGGGCGGCGCAGGGCGGAATCGGGACGCCGGATACCGCGGCCTCAGGTGATCCGGCCCCGCCGGGTGATTCGCGCCCCGGGCCGGTCGAGGACGCGCGCTCCGAGTGGAAGCGGCGGGCCGATGCCGAACTCGCGGACTGGTCGACGCGGATGCGGGCCGATCTGGACGAGTGGGTTGCGCGGATGAACGGTGCGTCGACCGCGCGTGGTTTCGATGACATCGCCCGCGACGTCGCTGCCCGACTCGATGCGATCGCGCGGGATACGCACGTCGCGCTGGATGCGCTGCAGGCGGAGAACGAGGCGTTCTTCCGTGACTTGGCGGCGCGGGTCGCGGAGCCGGAGGCGCCCGTGGATCCTCGCTCGGAGTGGAAGCGCGGTGCCGACGAGGAGCTCGCCGAGTGGTCGGCGCGGATGCGTGCCGATGGGGACGAGTGGGTGGCGCGGATGAACGCCGACTCGGCGGCGCGTGGCTTCGATGACCTTGCCCGTGATGTCGATGCCCGGTTCGATGCCATTGCGCGCGATACCCGCGCGGCACTGGACGCGTTGCAAGCGGAGAACGACGCCTTCTTCGGCGAGCCGGCCGGGCGCGTCACCCCGTCACCCGCGGCCCAGGAGCCGCTCGGGCCGGAGTTCGACCGTCTCCGGCGGAACGTCGGGGACGCGCTCGACGCCATCGCCGCCGAGACGAACGAGCGGCTCGACGCGCTACAGCGCGAGAACGACGAGTTCTTCGCCGATCTCGCTCGCCGCACCGGTACCGATACCGGGCACCGTGCCGAGCCGAGCACGCAGCGCCCCGATGGCGACGATCCCGACGGCAGCGCCGGTACCCCTGTCCGGCCCGGCGGCTCGGATGCCGGAGCGGATGGCCCGGTGCGGCCCGGTGATCCCGATGCCGGGGACGGCGGTGCCGGTAGTCGGGTCCGTCCGGGCGACCCCGATGCTGGGGACGATGCCAGGACAGGCGGTGGAGCGGGCAGCCGGGTGCGGCCGGGTAGTCCCGACCCCGGGGATGGTGACGCGGGGGCCGATGGTGGGGCGGGCCGCCGGAATCGGCCTGACGATCCCGATCGGGACGGGGTTCCGGAGGGGACCGGATCGGCTGTGCGTTCGCATATTCCGCATCCGCCGAAGTCGTACGAGTTCGAGTTCCCGGAGCAGATCGACATCGAGCGGCAGACGTGGCCGGTGCCGCCGCCGACGGGGGAGCCGCAGGTGCCGCCGCCGGGGGACGAGCACCGGCCGGTGCCGCCCGCTCCCGTCCCTCGGGTTCCGCCCGGTGCCGAGGCGTGCCCGCCGGGCGCACCGAATGCGGGCCGCCCGCCGGGTGCCGGGGACCGCCCGCCGGGTGCGGGCGCTCCGCCGACCGGTGCCCCCATCGCCGACCCCCCGGTCGGCATACCGACTCCGCCGGTTGCGGGCCCGAATCCGCCCGCTCCCGATCCATACCCGCCGGGAGACGGCGATCCGAACCCGTTTCCGCCCATCGACGATGCCCCGTGCCCGCCCGGCGGCCCCGGTCAGTTCCCGCCGAGCGGTCCGGGCCAGCTGCCGCCGGGTGGTCCCGGTCAGTTCCCGCCGGGTGGTCAGGGTCAGTTCCCGCCGGGTGGTCTCGGTCAGTTCCCGCCCGGAGGTCCGGGCCAGTTCCCCCCGAACGGGTCGGGTCAGTTCCCGCCGAATGGTTCAGGCCAGCTGCCTCCGGGCGCTCCGGGCCAGTTCCCGCCGGGCGGCTCCGGCCAGTTCCCGCCGAACGGCTCCGGCCACTTCCCGCCCGGCGGAAACGGGGAGCACCCACCGCTCGCCCAGAACCCCGGCGACGGCCCGGACTGGCCCCGCTACCCGGACACCCCGGCACCGAACGGGTGGGGCACCCAACCCGCCCCGGCCCCACCGCAACCCCACCCGGACTCCGGCAACCAGGGCATCCCCGGCATCCCCCCGCCGATGATGCCGCCACCCTCCCCTCCGACAGCCGGGAACGGCGACCGCCGCCGCCCACCCCCGCACCGCGACCGAACCCGAACCGGACCACTGATGGTCCGCCCCTACGCAGGCTTCGGCGTCCCCACCGAATTCGACCCGCAAACCGGCGCCCTCCGCGCGAACGGCACCGCGACGACCTCCCGGTCCGGCGTCTACGCCGAGCTGGCCGAAACCCTCGTCGTCTTCTACCGCGGCGAAACCGGCCTGGCCCTCTGGCTCGACCACCGGACAATCGACCTGGAGGGCCCGGTGGCGATCGACTGGCACGATCTCGGCGGCCGCACCACCGCGCTGACCGTGCAACCCCCGGACGCCCCGCCGATAGAACTGCGCTACCGCTCCATCCCGCCGGAGCTGGACCTGGGCCTGCTGATCCGTGACGTGCTCGCCGACCCGGAGCGGCGGCACGGGGTGTTCCGGTAGACGCCCGCACGAGAACCGGGAAACAATGACGAGGAAGGAGGGCGTGGTGCGCGAGGACTACCCGGCCGACGCCGAGACCAGGCGCAACTTCGAGGAGCTGCTCGACAGGGTGCGCGACGGTGGGGCGCCGCACTCGGACAGCGGCCTCGACCTGACCACCGAGGAAGCGCTGTGGGATATCACCCGCGCCTACCCCGAGGTCCCCGACGAGCTGGTCGCGGCGGCGCGCGCGGCCTTCGAGGGCCAGTTGGACGGCTCGAACGCCGCCGCCCGCCGCGCCGAACGGGCCCGCAAGATCGAGGCCATCAACCGGCGCCGGAGCGCCCCGTGACGAATCCGCACGCCGCCGAGGAGAACCCCGCCACCGTGACCACGCCGGACGACCTGCGCACCGCCCGCGATCAGCCGGGCAAGGAGGCGCAGGCCACGAACGACGACGCGACCCCCGCCGAGGGGGAACCCGACCTCGGCTTCACCCTCGGCGGCGAGCAGACCTCCGCCGTGCCCGCTCCCGCCCAGGCACCGCCCGACCCGGTCGAGCGGAGCACCGAACTGAGCCGCGCCATCGCCCGCGAGATCGCGGCGCTCGGCCCGGAGGGCTGGCGCCGGGTCGACGCGGTCTTCGCCATGACGGTGGCCGCGGAGGTCGCGCTGGTCATCTTCTCCGACGAGCAGCAGCGCACCGCGCAGGTCTTCCCCTCGGAGCAGGTGCTCTCGCTGGTCCGCGCGCACCGGCAGCTCTCGGCGGAGCTGGGCGACGGGCCGTGGTGGCGCTACCTGCTCGCCCTGGACAGCGAGGGGCGGCTGGAGGTCGATCACGACTTCGGCGAGGAGCCGTTCCCGGACGATCACCTGTTCCCGGCCGCGGTCTACCGGGCCGATCTCGAGGTGTTCCCGCGCACCAGGCTGCCGATCTGGCTCGCCGCCTACCTCGGGCACGACGATCGCCAGGCCCGGCCGCCCGCGGTCGCCAGGGCGGACCACCGGGCCAGGCGCGATGCCGTCGTCGCCGAGGACGCGCTGCCCGACCTGCCGCTCGTTGTCGCCCGCTGGTCGGTGCTCGCCGCGGTCTTCGTCGCCATCGGCTCCCAGCTGGGGCCGCGGGTGCTGCCCGCGCTGCACTGGTTCGAGGGCTCGGCGCGCAGCGGGTCGTCGCTGTACACGCTGCCCGGCGATCGGGCGGTGCTCTCCGGCGGCATCTGGGACGCGCCGGAGCTGGACGCCGTCTACAACGACGGCGCCGACATGCCCGCCTACTACGCGGGCGCCCCCGAGTGGCTGGCGAACCCGGTCCTCAATACCCGCGCAGGCACCGGGCTGCTGTCGTTCTGCTACTGGTGGGAGCGCGGCCGCTGGTACCGCGCGGAGTCGCCCGGGGTGGCGGAGCTCGGCGCCGCCGTTCCGGCGATCTGGTCGACGGAGAGCACCGCAGGCATCGTCGCCGCGCTCATCGCGGAGGCGAGCGGCGCCGACCCGGGCGCGGCGGCACTCGATCTCGTCGTCGCCGCGGAAACCGGCGTTGTGCATCGCAGTACGGTGCAGCGGGTGCTCGGCGCCGGCCCCGGGCTCGACATCGACGCGGGGCTGCTGCAGCTGAGCATGGCGGGGATCGTCACCGAGGACGCGGACCCGCTTCCGGCGGGCGACGCGCTGGCCGCCGTCCGGCGGCTGGTCGCCGAAAGTGGCGCGGACACCGCCGGATACCCGCTCGACCGGCTGCGCGCGGATCGGGTGAGCGTCGGCTGGATGGTCTACTCCCCGGCTGATCCGGACAACGCGGGCATCGGCCGCGCTGTGTTCTACGTCGCCGACGACGGGGTCGTCGAACAGGCATCCTCCGCCCTTCCGCCCGCGCTCTACCAGGCCGCATTCCGTGATCGCTTCCACGCGCGGCGGGCGCGCGCGGAGGTGATCTGACACTCACCGGGCCCCGAGGAATCGGGTTTGTACACGCGCTGTTCACCTGTGGGAACATAGAATTGGTGAAAGCGGAAAGAACCAGCTATGAGACTTTCTCGCGATGCGCGGTACGAACGCTGGTCATCGGTAGGGGAGTGAGCGATGGCGACGACTCCATGGGACAGTTTTCACAGCCAGGCCGGGGCAGGCGTCCTCAAGCTGGAGCCCGGTGTCCTGGAGGGGCTGGTCAACGCCGCCAACGGCGCCCGGGTCCGGGTGAAAACCGTACGCGGACAGGTGAACAAGGTCGACAACCTGCCGCCGTTCGCCGCGGTGCTCGCCTCCGGCGAGATGCTCGCCCGCCGGTTCTCCGCCAAGGGCCAGGATCTCGGCCGGATCCTCGATGACCACGTGGACATCCTGGACGACCTGAACGAGACGTTCATGGCCGCCGCCCGCACCTACGTGAACTCCGAGCACCGGGGCAGCGCCGATTTCGAGCGGCTCCGGCAGTGGATCACCGACCACCGCGATCCGAGCCTGCTCGACACGCTCTCGCAGCGGCCGCCCCCGGCGGATCTCAGCACCGCCAACGACCACTACAACCCCGGCGGCGCGGCGCCGACCCCGGTGCCGACGTGGAACGAGGTCGGGTCGCACGGCGAGCAGGGGCACTGGGGGCTCCCTGCGGATCTGCAGAGCCCGCGCGGCGTGCAGTTCGACCCGCAGGCCGGGCTGCACCCGGAGCAGTTCGAGCCGATCACCTACGAGCAGTACCAGACCATCATCGCCTCGATCACGCAGGGCAATCCGGCGCCGCCGTTCGCCGCCGCGCAGGCCGCGGCCGACTGGCGCTGGCTCTCGGGTGAGTTGCGCAGCAGCTTCAATATCCTGACGACCCAGATGGCCGGCACCCAATCCAGCTGGACCAGCACCGATTCGAACGGCGCGGCCGAGCGGGCGCGGGCGGCGATCCAGGCATACGGTACGGGCGTGGACACGCTGCTCACCAGCATGAACGCGGTCGGCTCCGCGCTGGAGTACGTGTCGGAGTGGCTGTACACCACCGGTATCGAGCTGCTCCAGGTGAACGATTCGCTGCCGACCGCGGGCAACCCGGGGGAGACGGCGGCGCAGTTCGACCAGCGCCGCAAGGAGCTGGCGCACACCGGCTACGTCCGGGTGATGAACAAGGACTACGGCCCCGGCGTCGAGCAGACCGCCCAGGTGATCGCGATCCTGCCCCCGGCCGTCGCGCCGACCACCGGCCAGCCGCCGCAGGTGCCGGGCGGTCCCGGCGGGAACAGCGCGCGCGGCGGGCCGGGCGGTGGCGGTGGCGGGGTGCCCGGTGGCGGCGGCGGGCCGAATGCGGGCTTGCAGCAGCTGGCCGGGATGCAGGATCGGCTGCTCCCGTCCGCCGAGGAGATCGCGCAGCTGGAGCAGGGCCAGGGCCAGGGCGATGGACAGGGCCAAGGCCAGGGCCAGGGCGACGGCCAGGGGCAGAACGGGCTCACGCCTGCGCAGCAGCGGGCGCTGGCCGGGCAGCAGGGGCAGCAGGGCGGCCTGGAGTCGCTGCAGCAGCTGGCGCAGTTCGGTCAGCAGGCCGGTCAGCAACTCGGGCAGCTCGGTCAGCTCGGCCAGCAGCTCGGCCAGTTGGGGCAGCTGAGCCAGCTCGGCGGCTTCCCCGGCGGCATCCCCGCGATCCCGGCCCTTGCCGAGCTGCAGGAGCAGGTCAAGCGGGGACAGGGCAAGGGTGGCGGCGGTGCGGGCGGCGGCGGCGCCGGTGGCGGCGGCATCGGGGAGCGCTCCGCGCTGCAGAACCTCGACAAGGCGTCGAAGCTGTTCCCGCGCGCGGTCCCGGCCGCCGAGTTCGGAACCGCGACGAGGGCGGGGCTGGCGACCGGTGCCGGGATGCCGATGAGCGGCATGCCGATGGGTGGCCCGATGGGCGGTGCGGGCGCCCAGGGCGGCGGGCAGCAGAAGGACCACAAGCGCGCCGACTACCTGGACTCCGACGAGCACCTGGAGGAGGCGTTCGGGGAGGCGCCGGTGGTCGTGCGGCCGGTCGTCGAGCAATGACGCGCGCCTGGGAACTCTCCCCGGTGGAGTTCACCGGGCTGTGGGCGGCGCGCCGGGAGTCGCTGCCGGAGCCCTTCTTCCACCTGCCGGAGCCGGGCGCCACCTGGGCCGAGGGCAGGCGACGCCGGACCGCGGCCGTCGCCGACGTCCGCGCGCGGTTCGGGAACGAGGTCGACGGTGTGCTCGATGCCGTCACCAGGCCCGATATCCGGCTGGTCGTGCGCGGGATGAGCGGAACGGACACGGCGGACGCGGAGTCGAGGATCCGGTTGCTCGCCACCCGCACCGGGGACCGCGGCTTCCTCATCACCCAGCGGCCGGGGCCGACCGCGTCGGCGGCGTCCGGCTACACCATCACCGAGCAGAACGTGCTGGCGCTGGGTGCGGTGGTGACCGCGGCCCTGCCCGAGCGGGAGGCGGGCCGCAAGCCCGGCTTCGAGTACCCGGCTCCGGCCGGCGGCGGCCACGACTACCGGCAGTCGCTGGTCCGGGACACGGCGGCGGACCCGGTGACCGGCAGGGCCGACGAATTCGAGCGGGCGAGCCTGGATCTGGTCGGCTCGATCACGGTGCAGCAGGGCAGCTCCCGCTTCGGCCCGCGCGGGATCAACACGGTCCACCTGTACTGGCGCGACCTCGCCGACGACGGCAGATACGTGCTGGTGCCCGGCGATCCGATGACCGTGGTGCCCGCCGACCGCGCCAGGATGACCGGCCTGGTCGACGCCGGGATCGCGGAGATCGTCCGCGCGATCCGGGACGACCGGGCATGACGAACGGAGCGAACGAGATGACCGACGAGCGATCCGCGGAAGCCGATTTCCCCGCGGAGTTCACCGCCGCCACGGTGACCGGGGCCATCGTGGTGCGCACCACCGAGTCCGGGCTGCCGATCGGGATCACCGTCGACCCCGACCAACTCCGGCGCGACCCAGCCCAGCTGGCCGCCGAGATCCTGCGGCTCTGCGGGCAGTCGGCCGCGCGGGCCGGGCTCGCGCGCCGCGAGTACCTGCGCGCGTCCGGCTTCACCCCGGAGATGTTGGCGCGCACCGGCTTGCCGACCGAGCGCGAGGTGGCGGCCGCCGAGATCGTCGCCGAGCAGGAGTACGAGACCGAGCCGCAGAGCTGGCTCCGCTCCGTCTGAACCGACCGACACCGACGAAGGAGGGGCACATGGTCGACACCATGGACGAATTGCTCGCCCGGGTGCAGAACCAGATCTACCGGCTCCGCGATCTGGGCGACTCGATGGACGCCGTGCGTGCCACCGAGACCTCGCCGGACGGCGCGATCACCGTCGAGGTGAACGGCAACGGCGCCCTGCTGGATCTGCGGCTCACCGGCGCTGTGGCGAAGCTCACTCCCGATGGGTTCGAGCAGGCCCTCGTCGCCACCGCCCGTGCCGCCGCGACCCGCGCCTTTGCCGAAAGGGGCGAGCTCATCACCACTTTCAATGCCGAGCAAAACCGGTGACCGATGCCGAGTAGTCATCGAAAGTTAACCGAACGATGCCCGACGCGCGGGATCACCGGTCGGTAACGTAGAACGAAACATGCTGGCATGTTTCGGGATTGGACGATTGTCATGAACCACGTTGCAGTTGTGCCCGATGCCGTCCGCCGGTACGGCGACGCCTCGGCGTCGATGGCCGCCGGTATCGCCACCGCGGGCGCGGTCGACCAGGTGGCGACCGTGGCCGCCGTCGTGCCGGTCTTCGGCCTCATCGGCCAGGAGTTCCTCGCGGCCTACGCGGTGGCGCAGGCCAACCACATCGCGTCGCTGCTCGAACTGGCGGGCGTGCACGCGGGAACGGCGTTGACCTCCTACGAGGCGGCAGCCACGTACGAGGCGACGGACAGCGCGTCGGGGGCGGCCATCGGAGCCGTCCAGCAGCAATGAGCCCGCCGGAGCAGGGGCAGGGGCCGCCGGTCGATCCCACGGTCCTCGACCTGCTGCGGGGTAGCGCGCTGGCGCCCATGCTCGACCGCCCGGTCGGCGACATCCTGCGCGACATGGGATTTCCCGCGCTCCCCGATCTCACCGCGCTGCCGCCGCTGCCCGGGTTGCCGCCGCTTCCGGTGCTCGACCTGAGCGCGCTGATGCGGCCGCTCACCGATCTGGCCGCGGCCTTCGGCAACGGGAAGCTGCCCGAGCCGCCGCCGCAGCCGGTGCCGGCCGACCCGGCGGCCGCGCAGGCGCCGCCCGCCGACCCGACCCAGATGCTGCAGCAGGTCGGCACCATCCTGCAGTCGGTGACCCAGCTCGGCAGCACCGCGCTGCAGGCGGTCATGCAGGTCTGGCAGAGCATGGCGGCCGAGCAGGCCGCGGCGAAGGCCGGGCAGGCGCAGACCGACGGCGCCGAGCTGGCCGCGCAGAGCACGCAGGAGAAGGCGATCATCGGGAACGGCGCGACCAGCGTCTTCATCGGTGCCGCCGAGCTCGCCGCGGTGATCGCCAAATTCTCCGCGACGCTCGCCGCCGCGCCGCTCTACGCGACCAGCGGACCGGGGATGGCCTTCCTGGTCGCCTCGGCGGTGGAGTCGGCGGCCGAGGGCGTCGCGATCACTGTCAAGACCAAGGGCGAGATGCTCGGCCACAGCGCGAGCATGACCGCGGCCGGGCAGAAAGTGGCCGTCACCAGCGCGCCCGCGGGCGTCGACGGGGCGCAGCAGCTCTCGCAGCTGCTCGGCATGCTGACTCCGCTGCTGAGCACCGCGACCCAGGTCGCGACCGCGGTGGCGCAGACCGCGGCCAAGCCGGCGAACACCGCGCTGCTGGCACCGGTGCGGGCGGAAGACGAGGCGGCGCGCCATGATCCGGCGAAGCCGATCGCCGCGGGCGGTGGCGGCGCCGGTGGCGGTGGCGGCTTCGGCGGGGGCGGTGGCTTCGCCGCCGCGCCCGCGCCGCTGAGCCCGTGGCAGGGGACGAGGGCCGCGGGCGGACCCGTCGGCGGCCTCACCGGTGCGGGCGCCGCCGCGGCTCCCGCCGCCGTCGCCCCGGCCGCGGCGAGCGGCGGGCACGGCGGCAGCGGCGGTTTCATGCCCGCGGGCGGTGCGGCGGGCGCGCTCGGCGGCGCCGGGCTGGCCAGGGAGGGCGAGTCGAGCACCGACGGGGTGCGCGGGGTGCTGGTCACCGGGAGCAACGGCGACGAGGTGGTCGGCCCGATCGACGGGGTCACGCTCCCGGTCGTCGGCGCAACCGCGCCCAACGTGGAACCGCCACCGGACCGCGATCTCAGACTCTGACCGCGGGACCACAGTCCGGCGGCGATCACTTCGACAGGGCACGACCAGGAGGCAGACATGAGCGGCGAGAGCACGGTGCAGGGATTCGACGGCGTCCGGTTCGACCCGGAGGCCGCGGCGCGCGCCTCCACCGGCCTCGACGGGCTGGCGGACCGGCTCGCGGCGGAGCTGCACGCGGTCGAGGAGGCGCTGCGGATCCCGCCCGCAGGCGTGGACGAGGTGTCCGGCCGGGCCGCCGTCACCAGCAACGACGTCGCCGCCTCCTACCTGGGCAGCGCGCAGGCCGGGGTGCACGAGGTGCGGAAGCTGGCGGCGGTGCTCAGGCAGCAGTCCGCCGAGTTCGGCCGGCTGGAGACCGAGACGGTGGCCAGCCTGGAGACCGGCTCCGGCCCCGCCACCACCTGAATCACCCCGCTCCCGAAAGGCGCCGCGTAGCCATGATCGAACCACCGCAGCCGGGTTTCACCGGCGTCGTCTGGGAGGCGCGGCCGCCGCAGCGGCTGGCCGAGGAGCTGTCGACCGGGCCGGGGTCGGTCCCGATGGCCGAGGCGGCGCACGCCTGGACCCGGCTGGCGGGCGCCTTCGGCGCTGCGGTGCTGGAGTACGAGCACGCGCTCGGGGAGCTGCGCGGCGCCTGGCAGTCCGGGCGCAGCGGTGAGGTGATCGAGGCGATCACCGCGCTGCGCCAGTGGCTGCTCGACGTCGCCGGCGCCGCGGCGGCCAACGCCGCCCGGATGCAGGCGCAGGTCGCCGCCTACGAGATCGCCATGATCGCGATGCCTAACCTGGTCGATATCGAGGCCATCCAGCAGGCGCAGCGCGCGGTGGAGAGCATCGGCGCCGCGCTCGGCGGCCCGATCAAGGCGGTGGCCGCGCAGACCGACACCGAGGCGGACCAGGCCAAGGCGGTCGCCTCCCGGGTGATGCGCAGCTACGAGGCCGCGACCGAGCCGCTCGCGCTGGCCTGGGAGCAGCAGCACCCGCCGCGGATCGCCCCGGAGCAGCCGCTGCAGGCCGAGCAGGCGGCGAGTTCGGCGGCAACGGCGCCGGGTGCCACCGCGAAGCTGTCCCCTGCCTCGTTCGGGATGCCCGCGATCCCCATCGGAATCCCGGCCCTTCCGGCGCGCGAACTCGGCGGCTACCGCGCCCCGATGGTCGCGCAGGCGGCAACGGCCGCCGTCGAGACGGCGCCGCGCGCGACGCCGGTGCCAGCCGCCCCCGGCGGCCAGTCGATGCCGATGACCCCGCTCGCGCAGGGCGGTGGCGCCGCCCAGGAGGCAGGCCGCTTCCCGCGCGCCGCGCTGCCCGGCGAGACCGACGACCACCTCGGCGAGGAGACGGCCGTTCAGGCGGCGCCCGCCGTGCTCGGCGCCGTCGCCACGGGCGGCCACCGGGTCGCGGGCGGCGGGCGGGGGGAGGGGGCACCGTGACCACGCTGACCAACGACGGCCTGCTCGCCGTCGCGCACCGGCTCGGGGTGCAGACCATGCCGCTGGTGCTCGCCGTCGGGCCCGAGCAGGACTCCTACGCCGACTGGCGGATCGCCCAGGAGGCGGCGGTCGCCGAGCTGACCGGCGCCGGGCTGATCGACGACACCGGCGAGGTCGACGCGGAGCTCGCCACCGCGCTCTTCGTCCTCGCCCAGCCGGACCGCCAGCTCGCGGCGCGCACGGTGACCCCGGACGGCACCCGGCGCAGCTGCCTGGCGCGCCGCGGCGAAGAGCATGCCGTCGCCGTGCGCGACGGCGAGCGCTACGAGGTGCGATCGCTCTGGCTGGACGGCTCCAACTCCGCGGCGGGCGCGCCGCTGCTGGCCGCGCTCGACGCGTCGACCCCGGCCGACGTGCCCGCCTTCAGCGCGCCCGCCGACGAACTCGCCGACCGGCTGGACGCCGCGGTCACCGTCAGCGATTACATCGACGCCTTCTACGCCTCCGGTGCGCCGGAACGGGACGCGACCCGGCTCGGGTCCGCGCTCGCCCGTACCCGCGCCTGCACCGAGATCGTGGCGCTGGCGCACGAGGACGGGCGCACCGCGCGGGCCCCCGGCGCGGTCGCGGTGTACGACACCGACCGCGGCCGGGTCGTCGCGGCCCCGTCCCTCGCGCCGGACCGGCGCCTCTGGACCACGGTCACCACCGGCTCCGACCATCGGGTGGCGCATGCGATCGCCACGCTGATCGAGGGCCTGCCCGATGGGAGGTGGCTACCCCGCTAGCTATCTCGCCGCGGCGCACGCCGTGGTGAACGACCGTGGGATTCGGCCGGTTTCCAGTTTCCGGGCGGGTCTCGGCTCCACACAGCACGGATGACGAAAGGTCAGAATCATGTCTCTCACTTCTCTCGGTGGCGGCGCAGGCGCGGTCGGCGTCGAGGCCGACGCCATCACCCAGGTCGAAAGCCGGATGGACCAGGCCATCAACGCCCTCCGGGCGTCCGTCAGCGCCGTCGACGCCGCGTCGGACGCGGCACGGGCGGGCTGGAAGGGCGACGCCAACGCCAAGTTCGTCCAGGTCTCCCAGGCCTGGGACGAGGAGGCCACCCGGCTCAACCAGAAGCTGGACGAGCTGACCGCCGCCGTCGCCGCGGGCAAGGCGACCCTCGTCAACATGGACCAGCAGGCCTGATCCGCCACCACGGCCCCGAAACTCTACCGAAGGACTGAGCCATGACCATTCTGTACGACCCCGCGACCATGAACGCCCTGTACGACGAGCTGAAGACCAACGGAAGCAAGATCCAGGGTGAGATCCAGGAGCTGAACGACGCCGCGAACCTCTTCCGCCAGAACCTGTCGGGTGACCAGGCGATCAGCAACTTCGACAACGCCAACAGGAACGTGAACACCGAGCTCGACGACACGCTGTCCAAGCTGGACCAGCTGGCCGCCGAGGTGGAGAACGCGCTGAGCCGCGCGCTGGAGGCCGACGGCCGGGTGGGCGACGGCTTCTCCGCTTTCTGACGGCACGTCAACCGAGGCCGGCCGGGGTGCGCCCCGGCCGGCCTCGTCGTCAGCGGGCCGCCAGCGACTCGCCGATGTACTCCATCTCCGCGGGCGTGGTCACCATGGACACGGTGGTCTCGGCCGTCCCGATGCGCACCGTGATCCGGTTCGGCGCCGCGGGGTCCTGGAGCAGCGTGATGTCCGGCTCCAGCGCGGCGGATTCGCCCCCGTCCCTGATGTGCACGATGGTGGCGCCGCCCGCGTGCGTGGTCGGCGGCACGCCGTCGAAGACCAGCACGGTGGTGCTCGGGTAGGGCGCCGCCGGGGGCGGTGGCGTGCCGGGCGGGTGGTAGCTGGCGCCGGCGGCGCGCGGCGCGATGGTCAGGATGCCGGGTGTGTCGAGCGCCGTCACCATGGTCTGCCAGCGCTCCGGCCTCGCGGTGTGCACCACGCCGTGCGCGCCGAGCGCGATGGCGCGCAGCACCACCTGCTGGGCCAGGTCGAGGTTGCCGACCACCTCGACGTGCCTGGTGCCCTCGCCGAGCAGCGGCACCGCGATGCCGCGGCCCTGCTCGTCGGCGCCGATCAGCTGCCCGCAGCCGGCGGTCGGCACCGCGATACCGGTCAGCGCGGTCAGCGTGCCGCGGTAGGAGTCGGCGGGGTCGGAGCGCCCGGCGTCGCCGAGCGGGATGCTCGTGGTCAGTGCGCGCAGCTGCCTGCCCGGCAGTGGCCGCAGGCTGGGCAGCGGGGCCGCCTCCGGCTCGGTGTCGGTGTCGATCCGCACCAGCGCCTCCAGCAGCACCGTGCCGAGCAGGTCGGGCCTGGTCTCCGGCTTGTGCGCGCCGGGCCGCAGCCGCAGCGTGACGGTGGTCGAGAGGCTGGGCAGCGCCCAGATCTCGGCCAGCCCCTCAGGCTGCACCGCGTGCGCCTCGACCCGGTAGAGCGCGAGGTGCCGGTCGCCGCTGCGCAGCCCCTTCGGCGTCTCCACCACCTGATCCAGCTCGGTGCCGTGGGTCAGCCTGCGCAGCGCGGCGGTCATCTCGGCGGCGCTGAGCACCGAGGTCGCGATGTCGAGCGCGGCCAGCCGGTTCGCCACCCGCCGGGTCGCGATGATGGCTGCCCGCAGCGAGCCGGTGCTCCCGCCGCCGCGCTTCTCCACGGCGTCCGCGTTGACCAGCGGGTTCAGCCGGAGCACCAGCCACACCGTCCGGTGCGCGATGGCGGGCAGCGGGCCGAGGATGCGCTCGTACAGCCGCGCCGCCACCCCGGTGCCCGCGGTGCGCGCGCCGGTGCTGATCAGGTCGATGCCTGCCAGTTCCAGGTCGAACTGGTTCAGGCACCGCGCCACCTCGGCCAGCGGGAGCAGCTGGTCGGTGTCGAGCGCGCCGGGGCGGAGCAGGGTCAGGCTGTCCGGCGGCGGATCGATGCGCAGCATGGTGACCAGCGCCTCACCGTCCCAGCGCATGCCGTAGCCGCCGCCCTCGCTCACCGGTACGTCGAACGGCTCGCCCGAGGTCGCCCAGTTCGCGGGCAGCCCACGATCCCGCCTGCGGCCGAGCGCGCCCGCGATCCGGGCGGCGAGCGTCCGCTCCCGGATCGGCGCCAGCAGGAGCAGCGCGACCACCACCCCGGCCGCGACCGCGCCGAGCACGTGCGCCGTCGTGGCGAGCACGACCCAGGCCAGGGCCGCGGCGACCAGCACCGAGGGGACCACCAGCCGCAGCGGGAAGATCCGGAACAGCCAGAACGCCGGGTCGCGCAGCCGGTCGTACGGCGAGCCCGGCCCCCGGCGCTCCGGCTCCGGTTCCACGCGCTCGGCCGGGTCGGGGTCGTTCATCGTCTCGTCGGTCACCGTCGTCATCGCGTTTCCCTGCTCGAAACCTGCGGCCCGCGGTCGAAAAGCTCTGCACGTCAGCGGTTCCGGGCCGTCCTCGGCTACGGTACCGTGTCGGCTGTGACGGTTCCCGGTGGAGCGATCGAGTGCCTGCCCAGCTGACGACCCGGGCCCAGGTCAACGGGTACAGATTCCTGTTGCGCCGACTCGACCACGCCCTGGTCCGCCGGGACGTCCGCATGCTGCACGACCCCATGCGCTCGCAGATCCGCTCGCTCCTGGTCGGGCTGGTGCTCGGCATCCTGGTCGTGGCGGGCGCCGCCATTCTCGGGCTGATCCGCCCGCAGGGCGCCATCGGCGACGCGCTCATCGTCTCCGGCAAGCAGAGCGGGGCGCTCTACGTGGTGGTGCAGGGGCAGGACGGCAAGCAGACGCTGCACCCGGTGCTCAACCTCGCCTCCGCCCGGCTGATCACCGGGAGCTCGGCCGAGCCGCAGTCGGTGAAGGACGCCAAACTCGGCGACCTGCCGCGCGGCCCGATGCTCGGCATCCCGGGCGCACCGGGCGTGCTGCCCGGCTCGAAGCAGGGCGACCGCTCGGAATGGACGCTCTGCGAGACCATCTCGCTCTCCGCGGGCGGCAGCGCGGCCTCCGCCGCAGGTGGCAAGACCACGATCTTCGCCGGGAAGCCCGAGCTCGGCGAGCGCGCCCGCGCACTCGGCGCGGGCGATGCCGTGCTCGTCCGCCGCAACGGCCAGACCTTCCTGCTCTACGACGGCAAGCGCGCGGAGCTCGACCCCGGCAACTCGGTGCTCTCCCGCGCGCTCGACCTGCGCGGCGTCACCCCCCGCCCGGTCGGGGCCGGGCTGCTCGGCGCGACCACTCCGGTCCCGCCGCTCACGGTGCCCGCGGTGCCGAATTCCGGTGCGCCGGGGCCGGGTCCGCTGGCGAAGTACCAGGTGGGCAGCGTTGTCGCGATTCCAGGCGGCGTGGTGGATGGGTCGGATCGGTACCTGGTGCTCGCCGACGGACTGCAGCCGGTCGGCGAGTTCACCGCCCAGGTGCTGCGCTTCGCCGACTCGCACGGGCTGAGCGAGGTCCCCGCGCTCGCCCCCGATGTGCTGGACAAGGTTCCGGTGATCAGGGCGCTGCCGCTCGACCACTTCCCGAAGCGGAAGCCCGAGGTCGTGCACGCCGAGGACGCGCCGATCTCCTGCGTCTCCTGGGCCAAGGACCCCGGCATCGCCCCGGCCGACGGCACCGGCGACGGCCCCGACCACCGCGCCGTCGTGACGATCCTCGCGGGTACGCGGGTACCGATCCCGGAGTCGGCGAAGGCGGTGGAGCTGGCGACCGCGGACGGCACCGGCGAGCGGGTGGACGAGGTCTACCTGCCGCCGGGCTCGGGCGAGTACGTCCAGATGACCGGGCTGGAGCCGGGCAGCCCGCGGCGCGGCAGCCTGTTCTACGTCGGCGACAGCGGCATCAGGTACGGCGTTCCCGATGCCGACGCCGCGGGCGTGCTCGGGCTCGGCGCCCAGCCGCGGATGGCGCCGTGGGCGATCGTCGGGCAGCTGGTGCCCGGCCCGACGCTGAGCCAGCGGGACGCCCTTGTGGCGCGGGACCAGCTGCCGCAGGAGCCGATCCGCTAGTAGTCGCCCGCCGGGATGTTCAGCGAGGCGAGCAGCCCGGCGAGCGCGGTGCGCATGTCCGGCTCCTCGATCCGCATCAGGACGTCGTCGTCGACGCTGCTCAGATCCAGCGATTCGTCGTTGGCGAGCCGGAATTCGCGCTCCTCCTCGGCCGCCTCGATCACGTTCCGGATGAAGCGGCCGTTGCCCGCCAGGTCGACGCCGCGCCGCGGCTGCCCGCTCTGATCGGTGCTCTGCAGGTCGTACAGGTGTGCGCAGACCCGGACCAGCAGCGCCGCCGCCGCGTCGGAGAGCTGGGAATCGCGCTTGCCCGCGATCACCGCGCCGATGGCGCCCAGCTCGTCCGCCGTGTACGAGGGGAACTGCAGGCGCTTGGCGAAGCGGGAGGCAAGGCCGTCGTTGCTGGCCAGGAAGCGGTCGATCTCGCCGTCGTAGCCCGCGATGATGACGACCAGCCGGTCGCGGTCGTTCTCCATCCGGGCCAGCAGGGTGTCCACCGCCTCCCGGCCGAACGCGTCGCCGCCGGAGAGACCGGCCTGGATCAGCGTGTACGCCTCGTCGACGAAGAGCACGCCGTCCATCGCGGTGTCGATCAGCGCCTCGGTCTTGATGGCGGTGGAGCCGAGGTGCTGGCCGACGAAGTCGGCGCGCTTGGTCTCGACCACCTTGTCGGTCTTGAGCAGCCCGAGGCCGCAGTAGATCTTGGCGACCACCCTGGCGATGGTGGTCTTACCGGTGCCGGGCGGGCCGGTGAAGGCGAGGTGCTGGCCGCGCGGCGCGCTGGCGAGCCCCTTCTCCGCGCGGATCTTGGCCAGCTGCGCGCTCGACTGCAGCTTCGCCACCTGGGTCTTGACCGAGCCGAGGCCGATCTGGGAATCCAGCTCCGCGCGCGCCTCGGCCAGGATCCGCTTGGCCCGGTCCGCCGATTCGGCCTGCTCCAGCTGCTCCATCGAGGGCGAGGAGGCCGGGTCCCAGCGGTCGGTGCGGGCGTCGATGGACTCGCGCGAGGTCACCGTGATCCGGTAGGTGCGGTCGCGCATGGCCGCGGTGTTGGCGTCGAAATCCGGCGCCTGCGAGTACACCTTCTCGAAGAGCGCCTGCGCCTCCTCCTCGCTGCCGGTCTCGCGCAGGCACAGCCCGCGGCAGAACATGGCGGTCGAGCGCGCGGCCGGGATCGGGCCCTGCTCGGCCTGCTCCATCCGGCGGATGGCCTCGCCGAACAGCCCGACCTGCGCGCAGGCCGTGCCGACCATGACGTGCGCGCCCGCGGCCAGGTACGGGTCCGGCCACTCGGCCGAGCCCGCCAGCACGGCCATCACGTCCGGCCAGCGCTGGGTCTGGTAGTGCAGCACCCCGCGGACGTAGGCGGCGACCCGGTCGTCCACCTCCCGGTCCGGGTCGTCGGTGCGCGCCCGCCGGTGCGCGGCCAGCTCGTCCAACACCTGCTCGGCCTCGGTGAATTCCTTGTCCGCGATCAATCGGGCGGCCCAGGCGAGCCAGATCTCGGTGTAGCTCGCCAGCGGGTAGTCGATGTAGAGCCCGGGCAGGAAGCGCCCGGCCAGCTGCCGCGGCGTGAGCCCGACCCGGCGCTGCTCGCGGTGCAGCGTGCCGACGCTGGTGCGGTGCAGGTTCTGCAGCACCTCCCGGGTGAGCTCGCCCGCGGCGGCGCGGCCGAGCCATCCGTCGCACATTCCCGGGTCCCACTCGGTCGCGCGCTGGAACGCCAGCTTGGCGTACTCCAGATCGCGCGCCGACTCCTGGCCCTCCAGGGAGATTCCGAGTGAAAGGACTCCGGCATCGAAGGCCTTCTGTGCTTGGCGATTGCCGGTCATTGCTCTGGAACCCCGAAATCTTCGTCGTCCGTTGCCATTCAGTTCACCTGGACCGGCCGTCGCGGACTGCATGCGCGCTGGTCTGTCCGTTACATTAGGTTCTGCTGCCAGCAGGCTGCAACGCAAGAGTCATCTACTGAGTGAGCGCCGGGAAGCCAACGCCCCGGATGCTGTTGTGGGGGCGTGAGGCTCGTTGATCGAATCGCCGTCGGCCGGGGGAACCCGCGCTGTCGAACCGGAACTCACCCGTGTCTCCGTCATCGGGGGCGACACTCAGCTCGATGTCGGGCTGCCGTCGACCGTTCCGATCGCGGGCTATATCGGTGAACTGGTCGCGCTGATCGAATCGCGCGATCCGGACCCCGCGGGGGCCGAGGACGCCGCGACCGATCTGGACGCCAAGCACTGGACCCTCGCCCGGCTCGGCCGGGACGCCATCGCGCCGAGCCGCACCCTGGACGAGGCCGAGGTGTACGACGGCGAGCTGCTCGTGCTCCGCGCCGTCGCCGCCAAGGAGGCGCCGGTGCTCTTCGACGACGTCATCGACGCGGTCTCCCGGCTCACCGCCGCGCAGTTCCGCGGCTGGACCGGCGGCTCCGCGCGCTGGACCGGGCTGGTGGTGTCGCTGTTCACCGTGCTCGCGGTGCTCGCGCTGCTGGTCGTCGCGCGGCGGCACGGCGACCCGCTCGCCCCCGCCTTCGCGCTCATCGGCACCGCCGCCGCGGCCTTCACCGCCGCAGGCTTCGCGGCCAGGCGGTACCGGGACCAGCTCACCGCGACCTGGCTCGCCGCCGACGGGCTGCTGCTGATCTTCGCCGGCGCCGCGCTCTTCGTCCCCGGCCCGCTCGGCAGCGCGCACCTGCTGCTCGGCAGCTCGGTGGTGCTGGTCGCCGCGGTGCTCGGCTATCGGCTGACCGGCGCCGGCGCCGCGCTCTTCGTCGCGGTCGCCGCGCTCGCGGTGGTGGCAGGCGGCGCGGCCGCGGTCTACCTGGCCTGGCACCCGGGGCTGGCCAAGCTGGCCGCCGGGCTGATCGTGGTCGGCATCGCCACCGTCTCGATGGTGCCCCGGCTGGCCGCGGTGCTGGCCAGGCTGCCGATCCCGCCGGTGCCGACCGCGGGCGCCGCGATCGATCCGGCCGACCACGAACCGCGGCCGACACTGGAGGGCATCGGCGCCATCGGCGCCACCGCGCTGCCCTCGGCCGCCGGGCTGGAGCTGCGGGCGCGGGCGGCCAACCGGTATCAGACCGGGCTCGTCGTCGCCTGCGGGATCACCACCGTCGTCGGGGCCTTCGGCGCCGCCGACCCGCTCGGCTCGGCGCGCTGGCAGGGGCTGACGCTCGCGGTGATCACCGCGATCATCCTGTGCCTGCGCGGCCGGGCCTTCGCCGACCTGCTCCAGGCGGTGACGCTGATCGGCGCAGGCTGCGTGATCATCGTCACGCTGATCGCCGGGCTCGCGCTCGGCGACAGCGCGCTAGAGCTGATCGCGGTGGGGTTGCTGCTCGCCTTCGGCGCGGGCGCGGCGGCCTTCGGGGTGATCGGGCCGCATGTGGAGGCCACCCCGGTGACCAGGCGCGGCATCGAGGTCTTCGAGTACCTGCTGATCGTGGCGGTGATCCCGCTGGTGCTGTGGATCATGGGCGTCTACTCGATGGCACGGAACATATGAGTCACCGCCCCTGGCACCGCCCGGTCGCTCGGACGGCCGGGGCGGTCACGCTCGCCGCCGGGTTCCTGGCGGCGACGCTCGCCCCGGCCGCCGCGATCGGGCCGCCCCCGATCGACCAGGGCGCGCTCGGCGCGGCGCAGGGGCTCAGCGGCAGGCCGGCGCCGCTGGAGCCGACCGAGCAGCGCTCGCTCTGTGCCGAGCCGCTGCTGGTCGGCGGGGCCCCGCAGGAGCCGCCGCTGGCGCAGCGCATGCTCGACCTCCCCGCGGCCTGGCAGTTCAGCAGGGGCGCCGGGCAGAAGGTGGCGGTGATCGACACCGGCGTCAACCGGCACCCGCGGCTGCCCAGGCTGCAGCCGGGCGGCGACTACGTCGCGGACAGCGACGGCACCGTCGACTGCGACGGCCACGGCACCCTGGTCGCCGGCATCATCGGCGCGCAGCCCAGCCTCGAGGACGCCTTCGCCGGGGTGGCGCCGGAGGCCGAGATCCTCGCCATCCGGCAGCTCAGCCTGGCCTACGAGCGCAAGGACAGCAACAACCGCAACGAGCGCGGCGAGATCCGCAGCGAGGGCTACGGCAGCGTGCTCACCCTGGCGGGCGCGGTGGTGCGCGCGGCCGACATGGGTGCCACCGTTATCAACATCTCCGAGGTCGCCTGCAGTTCAGCGGGTTCGGATCCCTCGGACGGCGCGCTCGGCGCGGCCGTGCGCTACGCCTACGAGCGCAATGTGGTCGTGGTCGCGGCGGCGGGCAACGTGGAGAGCGACGGCGCCTGCCGGAACCAGAACGAGGGCACCGGCTGGAACGCCGTCGGCACCGTGGCGAGCCCGGCCTGGTTCACCCCGTACGTGCTCGCGGTCGGCTCGGTGGACGCCGACGGCAAGCCGTCCGAGCTGTCGCTGCACGGCCCGTGGGTCGGCGTCGCGGCGATCGGCCGCAATATCGTCTCGCTGGACAGCAAGCCGGGCGGGGCCGGGCTGGTCGACGGCGTGCAGACCACCGAAGGCATCCGCAGCGTGGACGGCACCAGCTTCGCGGCCCCCTACGTGGCCGGGCTGGCCGCCCTGGTCCGCGCGCGCTTCCCGGAGCTGAACGCGCAGCAGGTCATGGATCGGATCACCCGGACCGCGCAGGCACCGGGGACCGGGCGCGACGACGCCGTCGGCGCCGGTCTGATCGACCCGGTCGCCGCGCTCACCGCGCCGCTGCCGACGCAGCCGGTCGCCGCGGCGGCGGACGCCGGCCGGGTGATCGCGGCGCCGGTGTACCCGGCCGGGCCGGATCCGCGGCCGCGCCGGATCGCGGTGATCGGCTCGATCGTCTGTCTCTCGGGGCTGGCGATCGGCGTCGCGGTGAGCCTGCCCTACCGGCGCAGACGCCGGGACATCGAGGCCGAACTCGCGCCCTGACCCCGGCCACCGCCCGCCCGACCCGCTCGAACCATCGAAGGACCCATGGCTACCGAAGGTTTCGTCCGACGCCCCCGCATCGCCCCGCCACGCGCGCCCGGCGGCGAGGTGGCGTTGACCGCGCCGCCCGAGGTGCCGCGGCCGCTGCCCGCGCCGCTCATGATGAAGATCATGCCGGTGGTCATGGTGATCGCCATGGTCGGCATGATCGCGATGATGGCCATGATGGGCCGCAACCTGCTCGCCAACCCGTTCATGATGATGTTCCCGCTGATGATGGTCATGTCGATGGTCGGCATGATGGCCGGGTACCGGGGTGGCGGCGGCAAGCGCGCGGTCGAGCTGAACGAGGAGCGCAAGGACTACTTCCGCTACCTCGACCAGATCCGCAGGGAGGTCAGGCGCACCGGGGGCAAGCAGCTGGAGACGCTGGTCTGGAGCCACCCCGACCCGGCCGACCTGCCCTCGCTGGTCGGCACGCGACGGATGTGGGAGCGCCGCCCCAACGACCCCGACTTCGGGCACGTGCGGGTCGGGATCGGCAGCCACCGCCTCGCCACCAAGCTGGCCCGCCCGGAGACCGGCCCGCTGGAGGACCTGGAGCCGGTCTCCACCGTGGCGCTGCGCCGGTTCGTGCGCACCCACTCGGTGGTGCACACCCTGCCCACCGCGGTCTCGCTGCGCGCCTTCCCCGCGCTGAACATCGAGGGCCCCACCGACGAGGCGCGGATGCTGGTGCGCGCCATGCTCATGGAGCTGGTCACCTTCCACGGCCCCGACCACCTGGCCATCGCCATCGTCTGCGCCGACCCGGACGGGGCGTGGGGCTGGACCAAATGGCTGCCGCACCTGCAGCATCCGAGCCAGCGCGACGGCTTGGGCAGCGCCAGGATGCTCTACACCTCGCTCGGCGAGCTGGAGACGGCGCTGCAGGGCGAGCTGCTCGAGCGCGGCCGCTTCATGCGCAACCCGCAGCCGACCCAGGGCAGGCTGCACCTGGTCGTCGTGATCGACGACGGCTATGTGAACGGTGGTGAGCGGCTGATCAGCGAGTCCGGGCTGGACTCGGTCACCGTGCTCGACCTGACCGCCCCCGAGGGCGGGCTCGCCGCCCGCCGCGGCCTGCAACTGCTGGTCGGCAACGGCGACGTCTCCGCGCGCAGCGCGGCCGGGGTGGAGCGGTTCGCCGCCGCCGACACCGTCGAGGTCCCGGAGGCAGCGGCGCTCGCCCGCGGCCTCGCCCGCTACCGGCTCGCCACCGCGGCGCAGATCGTCAGCCTCGGCGAGGGCTCGGTCTCCGATCCGGGGCTGATGTCGCTGCTCCGCATCCCGGACGCCGCGCAGATCGACCCGGCCAGGGCGTGGCGCCCGCGCACCGCGCGCGAGCGGCTGCGGGTGCCGATCGGCATCACCCCGGACGGCACCCCGGTCGAACTCGACATCAAGGAGTCCGCCGAGAACGGCATGGGCCCGCACGGCCTCTGCATCGGCGCCACCGGCTCCGGCAAATCCGAATTCCTCCGCACGCTGGTGCTCTCCCTGGTCACCACGCACTCCCCGGACGCGCTCAACCTGGTGCTCGTCGACTTCAAGGGCGGCGCGACCTTCCTCGGCCTCGACCCGCTGCCGCACGTCGCGGCGGTCATCACCAACCTGGAAGACGAGCTCGCGCTGGTCGACCGCATGAAGGACGCGCTGGCGGGCGAGATGAACCGCCGCCAGGAGCTGCTCCGCTCGGCGGGCAACTACGCCAACGTCACCGACTACGAGAAGGCGCGCGCCGCCGGGGTGCCGCTGGACCCGCTGCCCGCGCTCTTCATCGTGGTCGACGAGTTCTCCGAGCTGCTCTCGCAGAAGCCGGATTTCGCCGAGCTGTTCGTGATGATCGGCAGGCTCGGCCGCTCGCTGCACGTGCACCTGCTGCTCGCCTCGCAGCGGCTGGAGGAGAACAAGCTGCGCGGCCTGGAGTCGCACCTCTCGTACCGGATCGGGCTGCGCACCTTCTCCGCCAACGAGTCCCGCGCCGTGCTCGGCATCACCGACGCCTACCACCTGCCCAGCGTGCCCGGCTCCGGGTACCTGAAGAGCGACGCCTCGGATCCGCTGCGCTTCAACGCCTCCTACGTCTCCGGGCCGTACGTGGCCCCGCTCGGCGGTGGCGGCGACGAGGGCGGGCCGGTCGCCGGTGGCAGGCCGACGGTCTTCACCGCGGCGGCGGTGGAGGTGGCCGAGCCACCCGCGGACGCGCTGCTCGACGACGACCCGCTCGGCCTGCCCCCGCCGCCGCCTGCGGGCCTGCGGCCCGAGCTGCCGCCGCCGCCCGCCCGGCCGATGCCTGGCGAGGAGGGCATCCCGGACAGCCTGCTCACCGTGGTGGTCAAGCGGCTCACCGGGCACGGCAGGCCCGCGCACGAGGTCTGGCTGCCGCCGCTGGAGGAGTCGCCGACCGTCGACATGCTGCTGCCCGACCCGGACTGGCGCTCGCCGGTGAACCGGCACGGCCAGCTCTGGATGCCGATCGGCGTCATCGACAAGCCGTACGAGCAGCGCCGCGACGTGCTGACCGTCAGCCTGGCCGGGGCGCAGGGCAATGTCGCCGTCGTCGGCGGCCCGCAGTCGGGCAAGTCGACCACGCTGCGCGCCATCGTGCTGGCCGCCGCGGCCACGCACACCCCCGAGCAGGTGCAGTTCTACTGCCTCGACTTCGGCGGCGGCAGCATGGCCGGGCTGGCGGGCATTCCGCACGTCGGCTCGGTGGCCGGCAGGCTCGACGGCGACCGGGTGCGCCGCACCGTCGCCGAGCTGACCACGCTGCTGCGTGAGCGCGAGGAGCGCTTCGGCGAGCGCGGGATCGAGTCCATGGTCGACTTCCGACGGCGCAAATTCGCCGCCGCGCAGCATGTTCCGGGCGGGGCGGCCTCGCCGGGGAACCCGCTCGCCGACGACCGCTTCGGCGACGTCTTCCTGGTGATCGACGGCTGGGCCGTCATCCGCGAGGAGTTCGACACGCTGGAACCGCAGATCAACGCCATTGCCGCGCAGGGGCTGTCGTACGGCATCCACCTGGTGATCGGGGCGAACCGCTGGGGCGAGATCCGGCCGGTGGTCAAGGACCAGATCGGCACCAGGCTGGAGCTGCGGCTCGGTGACCCGTCGGACTCGGAGATGGGCAGGCGGGTCGCGCACCAGGTGCCGGTCGGCAGACCCGGCCGCGGCCTCACCCCCGACCACCTGCACATGCTCATCGCGCTGCCCCGGCTCGACTCCGACTCGAACCCCGAGACGGTGGCCGAGGGCGTCACCGCCGCCCGCGCCGGGCTGGAGCTGGTGCACCCGCGGCACCGGGCGCCGCAGGTGCGGATGCTGCCGCAGCAGCTCGACCGCACCGAGCTGCTCGCCGCCGCCGCTGCTGCCGGGATCGAGCCGAGCCCGACCAGGCTCGTCGTCGGGCTCGGCGAGTCCGCGCTGCAACCGCTGGTCCTCGACTTCGCGGCGGAGCCGCACTTCATGGCCTTCGCCGACGTGGAGTCCGGGAAGACGACGCTGCTGCGCAATATCGCCATGGGCATCGTGGAGAACGCGACGCCGGACGAGGCCAAGATCATCATGATCGATTACCGGCGCACCATGCTCGGCGTGGTCGAGGGCGAGCACCTGGCCGGGTACTCCACCTCCTCGCAGACCTGCGCGCCGATGATCCAGGAGGTCGCCGGGTACCTGGGTAAGCGCATACCGGACTCCGACATCACCCCGCAGCAGCTGCGCGAGCGCAGCTGGTGGAGCGGGCCGGAGATCTACGTGCTCGTCGACGACTACGACATGGTCGTCACCGGCGGCATCAACCCGTTCGCCGCGCTCATGGAGTACTTCCCGCAGGCCCGCGACATCGGGCTGCACTTCGTCGTCACCCGGCGCATGGGCGGCGTCTCGCGCGCGCTCTTCGACCCGATCATCGGCGGGATGAAGAACCTCTCGGTCGAGACGCTGATCATGAGCGGCTCGCGAGACGAGGGGAAGCTGATCGGCGACGTGCGGCCCATGCGGCTGCCCCCGGGGCGCGGGGTGCTGGTCTCGCGCAGCCGGGAGCAGGAGATGGTGCAGATCGCCTACCTGCCCCCGCTCTAGCCGATATACGGCTGGTCCAGGTCGGCGAATCCGTGGTCGATCCGGAGCCGGATCGACGGGTGGATCTCCAGTCGGTCGAGTTCGCTCTGGGCGACCCACTGCACCGAGGGCGACTCCGGGCTGGTGTGCAACTGCCCGCCGACCGGCTCGGCGCGGAAGCAGATCGAGAACTGCTGCCTGACCTCGCCGTCCGTGTACGCCATGACGCGTCGGGGATCGGTGTAGAGGCCGACGAGTCCGATCACCCGGATATCGATCCCGGTCTCCTCCCGGGTCTCCCGCACCGCGGTGTCGGCGACGAACTCGCCGAAGTCCTGCCCGCCGCCCGGTATCGACCAGAACCCGTTTTCACTGCGCTGGATCAGTAGCACCTGGTCACGCTCATTGCGGACGAACGCGGTTGCCGCCACCACGATGCTGTTCGGCGTCGGCGCGTCGGGGTCGTTGTAGTACTCGGTCCGCGCCATCGGCTTCACGCATCCACTTCGTCTCGCGGGGTCACCGAACATAATCCGTACGCTGGTCCCTTTGCGTGCCTACTCGCGGAGTTGCTTCGGCAGTGCGGTGTCGTCGGGCAGGGGCCCGGTTCATTACAGATTGCTACGCGGAGACTTCGTCCATCAGCATCCGCAGAGTCAGGGAGTGCTTTTCCGGCGGCAAGGCGTCCATTGCGGCCCGCGCATACGCTATGCCACCATCACGGTCACCTGTACGGGCCAGCATCAGTCCACGGTGCATCTCCAGATGAGTCGCGAACCTCGGCATGGTGGCGGGGAGTAGCCGCCTCGCTTCATCCTGAGCCGCTACGGCGGTCGCCTCGTCCCCGATCCGAGCCGACAGCAGAGAGCGGAAGACGCCGAGTCGCCAATACGGCACTGCGTAGTCGGACGCTTCGTCGTCTTCGGAGCCAGCGTGGTCGAATACCCGGCGTCCCTCGGTGTCGAGCGCTCGCGCGGTTGCGGTGTCGCCCATGATGGCGGCGGCGTGCGCCTTGCCGTAGATCGCGTTCAGCCGGCCGAGCGATGGCCGATCATCGAGTGACAGGGCCTGGTCGGCGAACATGTTCGCGATGGGCAACGATGCGCCTTCGTAGCCGAGAGCGATCGCGGCTCGGCCCCTGACCCATACCCGCGTGTAGATGTCTCTGGACCGATCTGCGGACTCGGCGGCCATGCGATACCAGGTGACCGCCTTGGAGCCGTCCGAGCCGGGGAAGGTTTTCGCGTAGAGGGTCATCAGGCGCGACGCGTGCGCCCACATCCGGGGTGTGTCGCACTGCTGCTGGATGATCGCCAGGTCGATTGCCAGTCTCTTCTGAATCTCGGCGGCGCCGAGCGTCATGTAGTCCGCACCGTAGGCGGTCAGTGTCGAGCCCCATTTCTCGATGCTTGGTCCGGCGCCTTGGAGCCGGGCCGAGAATCCCTCGGCCAACAGATCCGCTGCAACACCGGGGGCGACGGTCGTTGCGGCAACGGTGGTCAGAAATCGTCGGCGGTTCACATCAGACTCCATTACTGCCAGGGGAACATCGAGCACGGCAGCGAGATGCCGCAGCCAGAACGGCGATGGCGAGCTCTTGCAGGACTCCCACCGGCGCGAGATGTACTCCCGGCTCATCGGCTGCCCGGAGTGCTCGGTGAGTGCGTCGGCCAACCGGGACTGCGACCAGCCTCGCGCCTCACGCAGATCGCGAATCAGCTTGCCCGTGTGCATGAATTCCATGATGCCTCTGTGCGAGAGCATCTCGGCGCGTGCCACTGGTTTTGCCACTGCTGATCAACATCACTGCGCGGAACCCTGGACATCGGCAGCGAAGTCCGTCCGCCACCGGGCCGCCCGGACCGGACTGCCTCTGTGTTCGAGCGAGCACCGAAATCCCAGGGGGGAGCTATGTCTTTGTCACTGAAGAGAACACCAACTGCGACACCGGGTGCGTCTGCGCGGGGTGGACCGCAGTACTGCGAGCGCGAAGAATCCAACGTCTACCGGTGTACGGACACGCCTCCAACCCTCGAACGTTGGGCTGCCTCGAGCGTGCTCAGTCAGCACGCGGGCCACGACCCGGCGCGGTGCCTGCCCTACGCCGCCGCGCTCGCCCGCTTGTCTACCCCGCTGACGTGAACGCCGCCCTGCCGCATTGGCGGGAGCTCACCACGGTGTTCCGGACTCCGCTCCGCGCGCACGAAACGCAGCTGTTGAAGCGGGCCCGGATGCTGGCCTCGCTGCACCGGGTGCGCGAGTTCTACCCGGACCGGGCAGCGGTTTTCGAAGCCAGCCGCGCCGCGCTGCGCCACCAGATCGCGGAATGGATCATCGAGTACACCGATGCCAGGCCCAGCGCCGCCGCCATATGCGCGACGGTCATCGACGACATGGCCGCCGCGCACGTCACCGCCGAGCGGCTGTTGCAGACCGACCCGCCGCCCAGTGCCGAGCAGCTGCACGCCGCGTGGTCCGATGTTGGCTACCTCGCCACCCACTGGGCCGATCTGGTCGCCGAGGTGATCGACGGACAGCCTCCGGTGCCGTGGCCGCTGGACCGCCGGTGATCCTGCGCGCCACCGTGGCCGCATCGCTCTCGGCGCTACTCGTTGTCGGGGCGGCGGGTCCGCTGTCGGCCCGCCTCGTCCGGGCGCCCGACCGTCGCCGACATTCGAGCGCGCCTCGCCGCCGAGCGGCGCCGCGGGTCTCGGTCTTCACCAACACTGACGCGCCGCGGACGCGGGCGGCAGTTGCCAGTGGTCGGGGAGCCGCCCGCGAGCGAACCTCTACCCGATGGCCGGCCGGCGGAGCGCGGGTAGCGTGCTCGGCCAGCTGTCTACCCTGCGCTCGAAGAGGGCGCAGGAGGGGCCGAGGGTGGCGGGGCCCGCGATCCGGACGAGCCGGAAACCGGCGTTCCGGTAGTAGGCGTGCAGGGAGCGGTTGGTGGTCCAGGCGTCCAGCCGGACCCAGTCCAGGCCGTCCCCGCGGGCCAGGGCGGCGGCGTGTGCGAGCAGCCGGTGCCCGATTCGGCGGCCGGCGAAGGCCGCGTCCACGATCATGAAGTGCACGATTACCGCCTCGGCGAGCTCGGCGGGGGTCCAGAGGTGCCGGTCCGCGCGCCGGTCCACCGTGATCGTGCCCGCGACGTCGCCGTCCAGCTCCGCGACCCAGGTGTGCCCGCGCTCGATCGCCCGCCCCGCCGCCAGGGCGAAGGCCTCGATATCGAGCCCGCGCCCCGCCGCCGTCCACTGGTCCTGCCCGCGTGCAACGAGCCAGCGGGTGCGGCGCAGCCGGAGCAGGCAGAGCAGCGCCAGCTCGTCGCGGCGGGCACGCCGGATGAGCAGCGCTCCCGGCCGCGCGGCGCGGGTCGGGGCCGGCGCCGTCACGAAGCGGAGGCGGGCACGGGTGACGCCAGCGTGCGGGCGATGACCGCGACCCCGGCCGGGTCGCCGAGCTGGTAGGCGAGCCGGTTGCGGGTGGCGAGGCAGCGGTGCCTGGTCGCCCTGGTGACCCGGCGCTGGTTGGCGCCGATCCGCAGGTGGTCGAGCAGAATGGTGCCGGGCACGATGTTCAGCACCGCCGCCTCGGCCACGCTCGCGGGCCGGGCGGAGACGGTGTCCCGGTGCGCGGTCTCGCCGTGCCCGCGCTCGACCAGCCTGCGGGTGGTGCCCTCGGGGATGTCGTGCGGCACGTCGGCGCCGATCGCCTCGGCCAGCTCCCGTGCGAAGAAGCTGACCTCCCACGACCACGGCTCGTTGTCCAGGAACTGCACCACCGTGCGGGCCATCACCCAGGAATCCGGCGCCACCCCGAGCCAGCCGCCGACCTCGGCGCCCGCCGGTTCCATCCGCGCGCTGAACTCCTTCGCGGGCTCGCGCCCCGCCGCCCGCGCGATCTCGGAGAAGATGTCGTGCGCCGAGCGCGGCCGGTCCGGGCGGATGTGGTCGGTGACCACCGACTCCAGGATCTCCCGGCTGCGCACGATGGTGCCGCGCGAGGTCGCCGTGTACACCAGGTTCTCGGTGACGAGCACCTGGATGGCGTGGCGCGCGGTGGTGATCGAGACGCCCATGCGCTCGGCCAGCTCGACGTGGCTGGGTAAGCGGTCGCCCGGCTGCCAGGTGCCGCCCCGGATCTGCTCGCGTAGCAGGTCGGCGATGCGCTGGTAGGTCGGGCCGTCCGCCATCGGGCTCCCTCGGTGCTGGGCAACAGTGTGGTTACACGCTTGTCGATGGCGACGCATACCCATCGGTCTTCCGAGTAAAACCATCGGCCGACAAGGAATTTCGGCCGAACCGCCGCTGCATAACGCTTCGGAAACGGGCTCCGGTCGCGGGCGGGGCTTCGCTTGACAGGGTCTTTCTGAGGTTTAGTGTAATGAACGTTCTGAACGCTCTGATCCGGTGTTGTGCGGCGATGACTGCGAGGCAACGTGGCAGGTTCGGATAGTTCTACGGTCGTGAAGACCTTTCCCGGCGCGGCAAGGGGCGCCGATTCGGGGGATCGAGCCCCGGAAACGGGGCAGCTACCTTTTTCCGATCTGCTTCTCCGTGCGCTGCGGGGGCATCGGGTGGTGGGCGGACCGCTGCTCTGGTTCGCCCGCGACCTGGCTGTGCTGCACGAGCGGCGCATCGGCCCCGGCGGCCCGGAGTCGCCGATCGCGTCGGCGGCGCTGCTCGAGATCGATCGCCGCAGAGGCGAACTCGTCATGGCGATCGACGACTGGGTGGCGCGCAGCGTGCCCGAGCATCGGCTCGGCGCGACCCTGCACACCGAGACCATCGGCGCGGTGATCGACCGCCTCGCCGAGTCCTCGGTGCGCGCGCACCGCGCGCTGATGACCCTCGACGCCGACGACGACCGGCTGCACAGCGCCTGGCACCACCTGGCCGAGCTGAGCGACGGCTACGACGACCTGGTGCGCGACGTGCTGGAGGGCAGGCGCAGGCTCCCGGAGTGGTGAGGGCCCGCGCGTCGCGGGCTCAGCCGCGGAAGACGGCGAAGTCGTCGGCCACCGTCGCCGCGAGCTCGACGTAGGCCCGCTTGGTGTTCTTGTGCAGGCGGTGCAGGTCGATCTCCGCGCCCTCGGAGAGGTGCCCGTCGTAGGGGATGATGTGCACCGCGCGGCAGCGCGACAGGAAGTACTCGCGCAGGTGCTGCACCCCGACCGTCGGCGACCCCTCGCGCGGCAGGTTGATCACCACCACCGCATTGCGCACCAGGTGGTCGTGGCCGTGCAGGGAGAGCCAGTCCAGGGTGGCCGCCGCGCTGCGGGCGCCGTCGATGGCGGCCGACGAGATCAGCACCAGCGAGTGCGCCGTGTCCAGCACGCCGGTCATGGCCGAGTGCATGAGGCCGGTGCCGCAGTCGGTCAGGACGATGTTGTAGAAGCGCTGCAGGATGCGCGCGACCGCGCGGTACTCCTCGTCGCTGAACGCCTCGGACGCCGCCGGGTCGCGCTCGCTCGCCAGCACCTCGAGCCGCGAGGTGCCCTGCGAGGTGTGCCTGCGGACGTCGGAGTAGCGCTGGATCGCGGGGTCGAGCAGCAGGTCGCGCACGGTCGAGCGGGTCTGCAGCGGCACCCGCTGGGAGAGCGTGCCGAAATCCGGGTTGGCGTCGACCGCGATCACCCGGTCGCCGCGGATCGAGGCGAAGATCGAGCCGAGCCCCATGGTGGTTGTCGTTTTGCCGACGCCGCCCTTCAGCGAGAGCACCGCGATCCGGTAGTCGCCGCGGACCGGCTGCCGGATTCGGGCCACCAGCTCCTGCAGGCGGCGCTCCTCGGCCGACATGCCCGGGTTGATGGCGCCGCCGGAGACGTGGTGCACGGCCTTGCGCCAGCCGCTGCCCGGCGACTTCTTGGCCCGGCGCATGGGGACGTCGTCCAGGGAGGGGGGCGGGGTGGAGCCGTAGACGTTCGGCGGGGTCGCGTTGACCGGCCTGCCCGGCTGGAACTGGTGCTGGACCGGGCCGGGGCCGTACGGAAGGTTGTTTCCGGGTGGCTGATTCGGCCCTGGGCCGAACTGGTTCGGGTCGCCGCCGTACGGCGGAGCCTGGTTCGCGAGCGGGTGGTTCGGGTCGGAGCGGTACTGCGCCGCCGGAATGTGATGCGGCGGTGGTTGATTCGGTCCGGGCCGGTTCGGGTCCTGGCCGTATGCCGGGGGAGGCTGATCCGGGCTCGAGCCGTACTGCGGCGGAACCTGGTTCGCGAGCGGCTGATTCGGCTCCGACCGGTACTGCTGGTGCACCTGGGGCAGGTTCGGATCGCCGTACTGCTGCGGCGCCGAGTCGGGACCGTAGGGCGAGGGCGGATCGCTCACCGGCGCTGTGCCGTATGGGATAGGCGGCTGGTTCGTGGGTCCGGTGCCGTATGGGATAGGCGGTTGGTTCGCAGGCCCGGTGCCGTAGGAGATAGCTGGTTGGTTCGTGGGCCCGGTGCCGTAGGGGACGGGCGGCTGATTCGTCGGCGCGGTGCTGTAGGGCTGCGGCGACGGGGCGGGATGCGGTGTGGCCGAACCATTTCCGGTGGGCGGGGTCGGGTAGGCGGTGGGCGCGGCGTGCGGGGGAGCGGGCGGGTAGAGCGGGCCGGCCGCGGGCACGTCGAATTGCTGCGGCGCCACCGGGATGCTCGGCGCGGAGCGGTAGGCCGACGGGTCCGGCTCCGGCGCGGGCGCCTCCGGTGCGCGCTCCGGCTGCTCGGCCTGCGCGGGGCCGTAGGGCCCGCCGCCGTTGCCGGTCGGCCCCTGCCACGGCGGCACGCTGCCACCGGTGACCGGGGCGACCGGGGCGCGCGGCGGAAGCGCGTCCGGTGTGCCGATCTGACCGCGCTCCAGCGGCTCGTCCGGAGCGGGCTCCACCTCGGGCTCGGCATCCCGGTGCAGCGCGGAGATCCCCTCGCGGAACCCGGCCAGATCGCGGTGCGGAGCGGCCTCTTCCAGCTCGTCGTCCGCGGAGTTGCTCGGCACGGGCAGCCGCTCCGGCGGTGGCGGCAGTTCGGGCCGCGCCCTGCGGCGCTCCCTGACCCCCGACGTCTCGCGCAACCCGCCCGCGGCGCTCGCCCCGGCACCGAGCGGCTGGAACGCGCTCGACGGCACCGAGGGGTTGCGAGTCGGCAGCGTCGGCCGCGGGCTCTCCTCCGGCGCGACCGCGCCGGTGCGCGGATCCCGCAGCGCCTCGTCGTCCGGCCCGGCCTCGGCGAGCTCGTGCCGCGCCCGCCCGTTCCGATCGTCGCCCCGCGGACTCTCCGCAGGCGCGAAATCGCCACGGTGCCCGAGCTCATCCGCCGCCTGCGGCGGGGAAGGCTCCGCCTCGAACTCGCCACGCCCTGGCGTCTGCCGCTCGCCGAAGCCGAACTCCCCGTTCCCCGAAGGGAACCCGAACCCGGCTCCACCGTTCTCCGGCGCGAATTCCGCCTGCCGCGTTCCGTACTCGGCTCCACCACTCCCCGGCGCGAACTCCGCCTGCTGCGCTCCGTAGCCGTCCCGGCCGTTCCCACCCTGCTGCGGCTCGAAAAGTCCCGAATCGCCCGAGGATTCCGCACGCCCGACGCCCCACCGCTCCGGCCGCCCCTCGGACTCGCCCTGCTCGTCGACGGCAGCGGGCGCCTCGTCCCCGCGCCGCCAACCACGCCGCCGCTTCTCCCGCCGCCCCACCTCGGGCCGCTCCCCCTCGGGGGCGCGATTGCGGAACCGGGAACGGCGCGGCGCGGGTGCGTCGTCGTCGGACGGGAGGTTCTGGACGGGCTCTTCGTAGCCGACCTGCGTGACTTCGCTCTCCGAGAGCCACGGCGGCAGCATGGGGAGGCCGTCGTCGTTGCGGCTCACCTGTCCCCCTCGATGTGCTGGACCGTTTCGCTGGACTCGGGGGTCAGTTTACGGGACCGGCCGGGCGCGGCGCGGAAGGGGCGATTTTGCCTGATCGGCGGCCCCTCGGTATCCTGGGAAGACGGTGCGCCTACAGGCATGCGTTCACCCGGGAACATTCGATCCGTTTTCGACGTTCGATTGTTCGCTGGTGCTCGGACGGTGCGGTGCCGGCGCCGGTAGGACCAGAGCAGTAATCACACCAGGTTGAGCGTAACCGGGATCGCGGAGGACATGGCGAAAAAAGACGGGGCCATCGAGGTCGAGGGTCGGGTTGTCGAGCCGCTGCCGAATGCGATGTTCCGGATCGAGCTCGAGAACGGACACAAGGTTCTCGCGCACATCAGCGGGAAGATGCGGCAGCACTACATCCGCATCCTTCCCGAGGATCGGGTGGTCGTCGAGCTGTCGCCCTACGACCTGTCCCGCGGCCGGATCGTCTACCGCTACAAGTGACGGGCTCGCCTCGCGAGCACGCAGGAAGCTTCCCCAGCCGTCGGGCTGGGGAAAAGTTGTGTCCACACCCCGTGGGCCACAGTAAGAGATTGGACGGACGTGAAGGTTCAGCCGAGCGTCAAGAAGATCTGCGAGAAGTGCAAGGTGATCCGCCGGCACGGGCGGGTCATGGTGATCTGCGAGAACCTGCGGCACAAGCAGCGTCAGGGCTGACACCACCGAGCACCGATCGCTGATCGGGCTTGACCGAAGAAACTCCCAGCGCCAGCCACACGCTTGGGAACGGGTGGGTCGTGAGATCCACCCGGGCGTGTGCGCTCACCACCGGAACGGAGGCCGGTGCCCCGGACGAGGGGATGGACAGGGAGCAGACCTCCGCAACATTAAGGAACCTGCCAGATGGCACGTCTCATGGGCGTTGATCTCCCGCGCGAAAAGCGCATGGAGATCGCGCTGACCTACATTTTCGGCATCGGCCGTACCCGTTCCCACGAGATCCTCGCCGCCACCGGGGTCAGCCCCGACCTGCGGTCGAAGGATCTGAGCGACGACGACCTGACCCGGCTCCGCGATTACATCGAGGCCTCCGACCTCAAGGTCGAGGGCGACCTGCGCCGCGAGGTGCAGGCCGATATCCGCCGCAAGATCGAGATCGGCTGCTACCAGGGCATCCGGCATCGTCGCGGCCTGCCCGTGCGGGGCCAGCGCACCAAGACCAACGCGCGCACTCGTAAGGGTCCGAAGAAGACCGTCGCCGGTAAGAAGAAGTAAGGGAACCGATGCCTCCGAAGAGCCGGGCCTCGGGCCCGAAGAAGTCCCAGAAGGCGCGTCGCAGGGAAAAGAAGAACATCCCGCACGCCCACGCGCACATCAAGAGCACGTTCAACAACACGATCGTGTCGATCACCGACCCCAGCGGCAACGTCATCTCCTGGGCGTCGTCGGGCCACGTCGGGTTCAAGGGCTCGCGCAAGTCGACCCCGTTCGCCGCCCAGCTGGCCGCCGAGAACGCTGCCCGCAAGGCGCAGGAGAACGGCGTCAAGAAGGTCGACGTGTTCGTCAAGGGCCCGGGCTCGGGCCGCGAGACCGCGATCCGTTCGCTGCAGGCCGCAGGCCTGGAAGTCGGCACGATCTCCGATGTCACTCCGCAGCCGCACAACGGCTGCCGTCCGCCCAAGCGGCGTCGCGTCTAATAGCGGGAAAGGAAGTAGAACGACATGGCCCGTTATACCGGACCCATCACCCGCAAGTCGCGGCGTCTGCGCGTCGACCTGGTCGGCGGCGACCAGGCCTTCGAGCGGCGTCCCTACCCGCCCGGCCAGCACGGCCGGGCGCGGATCAAGGAGAGCGAGTACCTGCTCCAGCTGCAGGAGAAGCAGAAGGCCCGCTTCTCCTACGGCGTCATGGAGAAGCAGTTCCGCCGCTACTACGAAGAGGCGAACCGCCAGAAGGGCAAGACGGGTGACAACCTGCTCCGCCTGCTGGAGACCCGCCTCGACAACGTCGTGTACCGCGCGGGCATCGCGCGCACTCGGCGGCAGGCCCGTCAGCTCGTGAGCCACGGCCACTTCCTGGTCAACGGCATCAAGGTCGACGTGCCCAGCTACCGCGTGAGCCAGTACGACATCATCGATGTCAAGGAGAAGTCGCTCCCGACGCTGCCCTTCCAGGTGGCGCGCGAGACCGTCGGCGACCGGCCCCTCCCCGGCTGGCTGCAGGTGCTCCCGGGCCGGCTGCGGATCCTGATCCACCAGGAGCCGGAGCGCGCCCAGATCGATGTGCCGCTGCAGGAACAGCTGATCGTCGAGTACTACTCGAAGTAGGTCAGCGCTGCTGGTGCGTGGCCGCCGTCCGCGGCGGCCACGCGCAACACCCCCACCACGAGGCGTCAAATAGCGGGCGCCCACACAGGAGGATCCCATGCTGATTTCCCAGCGTCCGACGCTGACCGAAGAGGTCGTGGCGGAGAACCGCTCGAGGTTCACCATCGAACCGCTCGAGCCGGGCTTCGGCTACACCCTCGGCAACTCGCTGCGCCGTACCCTGCTGTCCTCGATCCCGGGGGCCGCGGTCACGAGCATCCGCATCGACGGCGTGCTCCACGAGTTCACCACCGTCCCCGGGGTGAAGGAGGATGTCACCGACATCATCCTGAACCTCAAGGGCTTGGTCGTGTCCTCGGAGGAGGACGAGCCGGTGACGATGTACGTCCGCAAGCAGGGCCCGGGCACCGTGACGGCCGGCGATATCGTGCCTCCGGCAGGTGTTGTCGTGCACAACCCGGACATGCACATCGCCACCCTGAACGACAAGGGCAAGCTCGAGATCGAGCTGGTCGTCGAGCGGGGCCGCGGCTACGTGCCCGCCGTGCAGAACAAGGCGTCCGGTGCGGAGATCGGCCGGATCCCGGTCGATTCGATCTACTCGCCGGTGCTCAAGGTGACCTACAAGGTCGAGGCCACCCGCGTCGAGCAGCGCACCGACTTCGACCGGCTGGTGCTCGACGTCGAGACCAAGAACTCCATCACCGCGCGGGACGCGCTCGCTTCGGCGGGCAAGACCCTGGTCGAGCTCTTCGGCCTGGCCCGCGAGCTGAATGTGGAGGCCGAGGGCATCGAGATCGGCCCGTCGCCCGCCGAGGCGGATCACATCGCCTCGTTCGGGCTGCCGATCGAGGACCTGGATCTCACCGTCCGCTCCTACAACTGCCTCAAGCGTGAGGGTGTGCACACGGTGGGCGAGCTCGTCGCCCGCACCGAGTCGGATCTGCTCGACATCCGCAACTTCGGCCAGAAGTCCATCGACGAGGTCAAGGTCAAGCTGCACGCGCTCGGCCTCTCGCTGAAGGACAGCCCCGCCTCGTTCGACCCGTCCTCCGTGGTCGGGTACGACGCGAACACCGGGACCTGGAGCGACAGCGGAACGTTCACCGATACCGACGGCGGCGAGCAGGACTACGCCGAGACCGAACAGCTCTAGGTCCCCCGGGGGAGGCATCCCCCGGGCCGCGGCCTCTCATAAGGAGACAGTGAAATGCCCAAGCCCAAGAAGGGTGCTCGCTTCGGCGGGTCGGCGTCGCACCAGAAGGCGATCTTCGCCAACCTGGCTACGGCGCTCTTCGAGCACGGTCGGATCACGACCACCGAATCCAAGGCCAAGGCGCTGCGCCCGTACGCCGAGAAGCTGGTCACCAAGGCGAAGGGCGGCACCCTCGCCGACCGTCGCGAGGTGCTCAAGGTGATCCGGAACAAGACCGTCGTGCACGAGCTGTTCGCCACGATCGGCCCGTCGTTCGAGGGTCGCGAAGGCGGCTACACCCGCATCACCAAGACGCTGCCGCGCAAGGGCGACAACGCCCCCATGGCCGTGATCGAGCTGGTCCGGGAGAAGACCGTGTCCAACGAGGCCGATCGCGCTCGCCGCGTGGCCTCCTCCAAGAAGGCCGAGCCGGTCGCCGAGGCGCCTGCCGTCGAGGAGACCGAGACCGAGGCCGCCGCCGAGGCGCCCGAGGCCGCGGTTGCCGAGGCCGAGGTCGCTGAGGACAAGGCCGCCGAGGACAAGAAGGAATCCTGAGCTGACTCCGGATTCCGGCGACGAGCCCGTCACCCGCGAGGGGGGCGGGCTCGTTCGCGTGCGGCTCGACATCGCCTACGACGGGACCGAGTTCACCGGGTGGGCTCGGCAGCCAGGGCTGCGGACCGTGCAGGGGGTGCTGGAGGAGTCGCTGAGCAAGGTTTTCCGCTCGCCGGTTCAGCTCACCGTTGCGGGGCGCACCGATGCGGGGGTGCATGCGGAGGGGCAGGTCGCGCACTTCGACATCGCGGGGGAGTTCGACGGGGCCAAGCTGGTGCATCGGCTGGCTCGGTTCCTGCCCAGGGACGTTCGGGTCACCGGTGCTCGGCTCGCGCCCGCGGATTTCGATGCTCGGTTCTCCGCTGTGCGGCGGCACTACGTCTATCGGCTGACCACCGCGCCGTACGGTGCCGATCCGCTCGCCGCGCGCGGGGTGGTGGCGGCCAAAGGCGGGCTCGATGTGTCGGCTATGCGGGTGGCCTCGCGGAAATTGTTGGGCCTGAACGATTTCGCGGCCTTCTGCAAGCGGCGCGAGGGGGCGACCACGGTGCGTGAGTTGCAGCGCTACGACTGGGAGCAGTCCGGGTACGGGCTCACCGCTTTCGTCAGCGCGGATGCTTTCTGCTGGTCCATGGTGCGGAGTCTGGTGGGGGCGGTGCTGGCGGTGGGGGAGGGGCGGCGGACGCCCGAGTGGGTCGGGAGTCTGCTGCTCGAACGGGAGCGCTCCAGCTCGGTCACCGTCGCCCCGGCGCACGGGCTCAGCCTTGTCGCCGTCGACTACCCCGCCGATGCGGATCTCGCCGCCCGCAACGCGCAGACCCGGGAGATGCGCACCGTGCCCGGGCCGGGGTGCTGCGGCGGCTGATCTCGCATCCGCCTCCGGCGGCTAGACTGATTTTCGCGCTGGGCGACTTGCTCGTGGCCGCGCGCGGATCGATCTGCTCGTGGCTGCGCGCGGATCGGGCTCGTCTCGGAAACAAGTCGAGCCGCCGGAGGCGGATGCGAGAGTAGCGGCACCGGCCTCCGGCTCAGGAGCGGACGAGGCGGGCAATGGCCTCGGTCGCCTCTTTGATCTTCGCCTCCGCCTCGGGGCCGCCCGCGACGGCGGCGTCGACGACGCAGTGGCTGATGTGGTCCTCGAGCAGCCCGACCGCCACCGCCTGCAGCGCCTTCGTCATGGCCGAGACCTGGGTGAGGATGTCGATGCAGTACTTCTCCTCCTCGACCATGCGCTGCAGCCCGCGCGCCTGCCCCTCGATGCGGCGCAGCCGCTTGAGGTAGTCGTCCTTCGCGGTGATGTAGCCGTGCCCGGTGTGGTCGTGCTCGCCGCTGGCGTCGGTCACCGGCCCTCCTCGTCTGGTTCGATACCCCCCAAGGGTACAGCAACCACCGGCTCGGCCGCCCGGTTCGCGACCGCGAGACCGGCTACCACCAGCACCGATCCGACCAGCTGCAGCGGCGTCACCGCCTCGCCGAGCAGCAGCCAGGAGAGCCCGACCGCGAAAAGCACCTCGCTCAGCAGCACCAGCGACATGAGCGTGGCGCCGAGCCGGGCGGCGCCGGCGACCCCGCACAGGTAGGCGAGCACCGTGCTCACCAGGACGAGCAGGGTGAGCGCGAGCGGCACCGGCAGCTCCCTGTGGTCCATCAGCGCGGTGCCCGCCCCGACGACCAGCGGCAGCGCCCCGATCCCGGCGAGCAACCAGGTGGTCAGCGCCGCGACGGTGAGTCCGGAGCCGAGCAGCGCGACCGGGCTGAGCCGCGCCGTACTGCGCTCGGAGAGCAGGAAGAAGACCGCGTTGCCGATCATGGAGAGCCCGGCCCAGGCCAGCCCGGCCGGGTCCGGGCTGCCCGCGCCGAACACCTGCACCACCAGCGCGGCACCGGCCAGCGTCACCGCCGCGCCGACCAGCGTTCCGCTGCTCGGCCGCCTGCGCCCGACCACCCAGTGCCAGGCGATCACCACCACCGGCGCCAGGAACTGGATCATCAACGTCACCGCGACCTGCAGCGTTGCCAGCGAGAGGAAGAACGACGCCTGCACCCCGGCCACCCCGATAGCGCCGAACGGAACGACGGTGCGCAGCTCGCGGCGGCCCGCCCACAGCCCCCGCGGGTCGGCGAAGACCGCGAGCAGCAGCATGACCGCGGCGGCCCCGGTGAGCCGCACCGCGAGCACCGCCCCCGCCGACCAGCCCGCGCCGAGCACCGCCTTCACCAGCGGCCCGGACGCCGCGAAGGCCAGTCCGGAGGCCACCGTCAACCACACGCCGAGCGCCGCCCGCGACATCACAGCGTCCATCCTGCCGCCCTCCGCGCTCGCCCGACCGGTCGGGATGTGATCGCCCATCCCGGCCCCGCCCGCCCGCGCCGCGCCCCGGCCCCGGACAATCGAGCCATGACTTCGGACCGCAGGCCCGCCCTCGCCGTCATCGGTGGCAGCGGGTTCTACGACTTCTTCGACGGCGCCGCCGAGCAGCTCGAGGTGCAGACCCCCTACGGCGCGCCGAGCGCGCCGATCGCGGTCGGCGAGGTGGCGGGCAGGCCGGTCGCCTTCCTGCCGCGGCACGGCGGGAAGCACGAGTTCGCGCCGCACACCCTGCCGTACCGGGCCAACCTCTGGGCGCTGCGCGCGCTCGGCGTGCGCCGGATCTTCGCGCCGTGCGCGGTGGGCAGCCTGCGCGCCGACTGGGGGCCGGGCACCGTCGCGATACCGGACCAGCTGGTGGACCGCACCTCGGGCCGCGAGCAGACCTACTTCGACGGCGGCGGCGTGCACGTCTCGTTCGCCGACCCGTACTGCGACGAACTGCGCGCCGCCGCCGCGAAGTCCGAGGTGGCGGGGTTGCCGCTGAGGTCGGGCGGCACCATGGTCGTGGTGCAGGGCACCCGCTTCTCCACCCGCGCCGAGAGCCGCTGGTTCGCCGCGCAGGGCTGGGACCTGGTCAATATGACCGGCTACCCGGAAGCGGTGCTCGCCCGCGAACTGGAGATGTGCTACGCCGCGGTGGCCCTGGTGACCGACCTGGACGCCGGGCTGGCGGAGGGCGACGGCGTGCACGCGGTCGACGTCTTCGCCGAGTTCGAGCGCAACCTGGTGCCGTTCAAGGAGCTCGTCCGGCGCGCGGTGGCTGCCACCGAGAGCACCGATACCTGCGCCCGCTGCCGGGTGCACGACGGTGTCACGCTCCCCTTCGAGCTACCGTGAGCGGCGTGAACAGACTCGGGCGTGCGCAGTCGCCGCTGCGGCTCGAGGTGATCGTCGGCAGTGTCCGGGCGGGGCGGTTCGCGCCGACCGTGGCGGACTGGTTCCTGCGCGCGGTCCGGGCGAACCCCGATTTCGACACCGGGACGCTGGATCTCGCCGAGTTCCCGCTGCCGCAGGATCTCTCCGAGAACGACGCGGTGCGCCTCTTCCGGAGCCGACTGGCCGCCGCCGATGCCTTCGTGCTTGTCACCTCCGAGTACAACCACGGCTACCCGGCCGCGCTCAAGAACGCGATCGACAGCGCCAAGCACGAGTGGCGCGGCAAGCCGGTCGGCTTCGTCTCCTACGGCGGCGTCTCCGGCGGCCTGCGCGCGGTCGAGCAGCTGCGCCAGGTGGTGGCCGAGGTGCACATGGTCTCGGTTCGCGAGTCGGTGAGCTTCCACCGGGTCAGGGGGCAGTTCGGCGCAGCGGGCGAGACCGCCGACGGCGCCGCGATCGACGGCGCGGGCCGGATGCTGCGGCAGCTGAGCTGGTGGGGCCGGGCCCTGCGCACCGCGCGGGATGCCGACCCGTACCCCGGCTGAGCGCTACTGGTTCGCCATGGCGCGGCGGCCGCGCGGCTGCCCGATGTAGGTCGACTCGCGCGGGATGGAGACCAGCGTCAGGTGCGCCTGCGCGGTACCGGTCCGCAGGATGACGTGGTTGCCGATCGCGCCCGGCTGCTGCAGCGAGAGGTCCGGCCTGGTGGCGGGCCAGGCCGACGGATCGCCGGTGACGTAGATGGTGGTGACGCCCGCGTGCGGGGGCGGGGCGAGCACGCCGTCCACCACCGCCGCGGTGAAATCGGCGTCCGACTGGTGCGTCTCGACCGCGATCCCGAGCCGCTCCGGGTTGCCGATCGTGGTCACCAGGTTCTCCCAGGCGTGCGGGCGGTCGGTGCGGATCAGGATGCGCTCGCCGACCGCGAGCGCGCGGAACACCAGCTGCTGCGCCAGGTACAGCTCGCCGGCCAGGTAGACGGTGGAGATGCCGCTGCCGATGAGCCGCATGGCGACACCGTTGCCCTCCTCGTCCGAGCCGATCAGCTGCCCGCAGCCGGAGGAGGGCAGGTGCAGCGCGCCGAGCACCTCGATCGGGTACTCCGCCATCGGCACCGTCTCGTCCACGCCGGGGACGGCCAGCGGGAGGTGCGCGAGCAGCGCGTCCCGGTGCCTGCCGTGCATCGAGACCATGCCGGAGAGCCTGGGCTTCTCCGGAAGTTCGCGGGCGGAGAGCCGCCAGGCCGCGCCGATGCTCACCGACTCGGCATTGCTGCCCGGCCGCAGCCGGACCGCGACCGTCGTGCCGCGCGAGGGCGCCACCCAGAGCTGGGCCAGCAGGTCGGAGCCGAGCCGCCGCGGGTCGACCGCGGTGCCGACGTTCACCGCGTTGCCGATCTCGGCGTAGCGCCAGCGGTGGGCCAGCTCGCGCGGGTCGAAGCCGCCGGTCACCTGGAGCACGGCGGTGCGGATCTCGGATGCGGTGAGGATGCGGGCCGCGCAGTCCGCGTCCTCCAGCGCGCGCACGATGCGCTGGGTCGCGATGGTGACGGCGCGCGCGGCGCCGCCGTTGCCGCCGCCGCGGCGCTCGGCCGCGCCGGGACAGCGCACCGCGTCGAAGGCGATGGCCAGCCAGACCGTCCGGTGCGCGGTCGCGGGCAGCGGCCCGAGCAGCGATTCGTAGATCGCACCCGCCGGGGTGCCGGAGCGGCTGCGGTGACCGTGGCTGATGATGTCGATCCCGCTGAGCAGGATGTCGTGCTGGTTCAGGCACTGCGCGAGCTCGGGCAGCGGCAGCAGGTGCGAGGCGTGCACGGTGGTGCGGGCGATCCGGGTGAGCCCGCCGAGCGGGGGCAGCACCTCGACCACCGTCACCACCCGGCTGCCGTCCCAGTACAGCCCGTGCGAGCGGCCGTCCGGACCGCGGAAGTCGACGGTGTCGCCGAGCTCGTAGCCGCGCCGGGTGAAGTACCCCCACGCGGTCGAGATCCAGTCCAGCACGGTGTGTTTGGCGACGGGGATCAGCGGGATCGCGGCCGCGGCGATGACGATGCCGAGCGCGGGCAGCCCCCCGAGCCCGACGGTCAGCGCGATCAATCCGGCCCCCAGCCCGATGATCTGCGCGACCAGCAGATTCTGCAGTGATATCCGTCCGAGCAACGGGCGTGGGCCCGCGCCGACAGGTTCGGCCATCGTCGTCCCCCATGCAACACCGGTGTCGGCCGTTTCCGCTGGCCGAACTGAAAAGCAGTCTCCGCGAACTGTACTGTGTTGCGCGGGTAGGAGCACCGTTCGGGGGAGGAACCATGCCATCGAAACCGACCACCCGCTGGCAGGTGAGCGGGTACCGCTTCCTGGTCCGGCGGATGGAGCACGCGCTGGTCCGGCGCGACGTCCGCATGCTGCACGATCCGATGAAATCGCAGTCCAGGGCGTACGCCGTGGGGCTGGTGCTCGCGCTCGTGGTGCTGGCCGGTTGCGGGGTGCTCGCGCTGCTGCGCCCGCAGGACAAGATCGGCAGCAACACCATTCTGATCGGCAAGGAGTCCGGCGGGGTCTACGTCGTCATCGGCGACACCGTGCACCCGGCGCTGAACCTGGCCTCGGCCCGGCTGGCCGCGGGGGAGGCGGCCAAGCCCGCCATCGTCAAGGAGTCCGAGCTCGGCAAGAAGCCGCGCGGGCAGCTCATCGGCATTCCCGGGGCGCCCGCCGCGCTGCTCTTCGACAAGAAGGGCGCGGGGCGCGCGTGGACCGTCTGCGACCAGCTGAAGATGGACGGCGGCAGTGATCTCAGCACCTCGGTGCTGGTCGGCGATCCGGATACCGGGGCGAAGGCGGATGTGCTCCCCGGCGAGCGGGCGCTGCTGGTGCAGGGGCGGGATTCGGCGTATCTGATCTATGACACGAAGCGGGCGCGGGTGGATATGAGCTCGCGGGCCGTCACCGACGCGCTCGGGATCACCGGGGTGACGCCGCGGCCGGTGAGCGACGGGCTGCTGAACGCGGTGCCCGAGGTGCTGCCGCTGGTCGCGCCGCGGATCGACGGTGTGGGTGAGGTTCCCGGCTATCCGATGGACGGCCATCGGATCGGGGACGTCGTACAGCTGTCGACCACGGACGAGTACTACGTCGTGCTGCGCGACGGCCTGCAGGGGATCTCGGCGCTCACCGCCGACATCATCCGCAACTCGACCCCCGGCGCCGGTGACGCGACCATCCCACAGAGCATGCGCACCGGCGTCGACGTGTCCAAGGCGCTCCGGGTCGACGACTACCCGCGCACCGCCCCGACGCTGGTGCAGTCCAAGGACCGCCCGGTCAGCTGCCTGACCTGGCGTCCCATCGCCGCCGCGGCGGGCAACGAGGACGGCGCCCGCCGCGCCGAACTCGAGGTGCTCACCGGCGTCGACCTGCCGCTGCCGGACGACGCCCGCACCGTCCCGCTGGCCAAGGCCGACGGCTCCGGGCCGAACGCCGACGCCGTCTACCTGAAGCCGAGCACCGGCGCCTACGTGCAGAGCACCGGCATCGACCCGGACAGCAGCCGCAGGGACAGCCTGTTCTACGTCAGCGACACCGGCGTCAGGTACGGCATCAAGAACGCGGAGGCCGCGAAGGCGCTCGGCATGGAGAACGTGCCCGCCGAGCCCGCGCCCTGGCCGATCGTCGGGTTGCTCGCCGCCGGGCCGAGCCTGGGCCGGGAAGAGGCGATGGTCGCCCACGACGGTGTCGCCCCCGACCCCGCGCCCGCCGACCAGCCGGTGGCCACCGCACGCTGACCCGGCTCCGCCCCGTCGGCCCGGTCACCGGCCCGCGGGACATTGGGAGTGGCCGCCGCCTGCGCTCGGGCCGCGGGTGTCAGCTGCTCGGGCCGCGGGTGTCAGCTGGTCGGGGTCGGCCCCGCGTCGGCTGGCCGGTCTCCGGCTGTGTCGGCCAGCCCGTTTCCCGCTGCGTCGGCCAGCCGGTCTCCCGCTGTGTCGGTTAGCCGGTCTCCCGCCGCGCCGGCCGGCCGCTTGCCCGCCGCGCCGGGTGGGCCGTTCGCCTCGGCCGGCTCCCGGCGCAGCCCGGCCACCTCGGCGCGCAGTGAGCGGACCTCGTCGAGCAGCGTCCCGATCTGCCGCTCGGTCTCGTCGGCACTCGCCTCGACCGCCTTGAGCTGGTCGAACACCCAGCTGGTCGTGGTGCCGATGGCGAAGCTGATCAGCCCGATGCCGAAGGTCATCAGGATCAGCGCGACCAGCCTGCCCTCCGCCGTCACCGGGTAGTAGTCGCCGTAGCCGACCGTCGTCACGGTGACCGCGGCCCACCACAGCGCGTCCCCGTAGTTCTGCACCTTGGCGTCCGGCCCGCCGTACTCGGCGTCGAAGAAGGCCAGGCTGCACAGCAGGATCACCAGCACCGAGCTGGTGCCGACGTAGATGGAGAGCCGGAAGCGGGTGAGCCGCGCCCGGTTCAGCGTGCCGAGCATGAGCAGCGCCGCGCGCACCAGCCGCAGCGGCCGGAACGGCGGGACCAGCACGATCAGCAGCTCCAGCGGGTGCGTGCGCACGAACTGCCAGCGATTCCGGGAGAGCACGACGCGGATGACGAAGTCGGCGGCGAAGGCCGCCCAGATCACCAGGTCGACCCGGGCCAGCCAGGTGTCGAGGTGCGGCGAGGCGCCGGTGTCGAGCACATACCAGGCGTAGGTGCCGAGGAAGAGCACGGCGAGCAGCAGCATCGGCACGTTGGTCGCGCGCTCCCAAGCCTCCCGGCGGCTCAGCATCGCAGTCGTCATGGCGGTACCCGGTTCGATCGGACGTGGTCACCGTATGTTTCGCGGTGCCGAGCGCCGACGCTACACGGAACTGCCCCCGCGCACCCGGTGGTTCAGGTCGCGTCCTCGTGCACGCCGAAGCGGCGGCGGATCGGGAAGGAGGCCAGGTAGCCCAGCACACCCGCGGCCACGATCACCGCGGTGCCGATCAGCGCGACGTTCCGCGCGGTGTCGTCCGGGTCGGGCGCGGGCGCCGGGACCGCGAGCTGGAGGCTCACCGCCGCGCTCGGGATCTTGGCGGGCAGCGCGGCGGGCACCTCGTTGGTGAGCGCCGCGACCGGGTCGACGGCGCCGTACCCGACGTACGGGTTCCAGCCCTCGGCCGGGGCGTGCGCGGTGGCCTGGATCCGCCGGATCACCTCGGCGCTGCTCAGCTCCGGGAAGCGGGCGCGCACCAGCGCGGCCACCCCGGAGACGTACGGCGCGGCGAAGCTGGTTCCGCTGTAGGCGGTGTACTGGCCCTGGTTGGTGTACTTGCCGTTGGAGGTGCCGCCCGCGCGGGCGTCGAGCGAGACCACGTTCTCGCCGGGCGCCGCCACCCCGACCCACGGGCCGGGCACGGTGAACGACGACGGCGCGCCCGCGGCATCGATCGAGCCGACCGAGAGCACGTACTGGTCGAACCAGGCGGGCGCGACGTAGGAGGTGACCCGGGTCCACGGGTCGGCGCCGGGGTTGAGCGGGTCGAGCCCGGGGTTGCTCGACTTGCAGGCGTCGGTGTTGCCCGCCGAGGTCACGATCACCGCGTCGCGCTCCAGCGCGGCGTAGCGCACCGCGGCGCCGAGCGCGGCGAACTCGCGGCTCTCCGGCTTCTCGGTGGGGCAGGCGACCAGCGAGATATTGATGACGGTGGCGCCCGAGTCCGCGGCCCTGCGCACCGCCGAGGCCAGGGCGGAGACCTTGCCGTAGCCGTCCGGCATGTCGTCCGGGCCCTTGTTCCGGCCCGCGCCCTCCTCCTGGTAGAGCGCGCTGGTCTGCCTGATGCTGAGCAGCTGGGCCTCCGGCGCCACCCCCGAGAAGCCCTGGTTCGGTAGCTGGCTGGCGCCGATGATGCCCGCGACGACGGTGCCGTGCGCATCGCAGTCCTCGCTGCCGTTGCCGCCCGCGGCGACGAAATCGCCGAGCGGGGTCAGGTTGGGCAGCCGGGGGTGCGGGGAGACACCGGTGTCGATCACGGCGACCACCTGGCCCGCGCCGCGCGAGAACTGCCAGGCCCGATCCAGGTCGAGCGCGCGCTGGGTCGGCGGGACGGACGGGCCGTCGCCGCCCTGCTGGGTGCTGTAGCAGGCGGCGTTCCCCGGCCGCTCGGTCTTGCCCGGCGGCGCGGCGGGATCTCCGGCGGGCAGTGCCCCCGGGTCCACGATCGGCGGCCGATTGTCGGCCAGTGCCGGCCCGGCGGTCAGCCCGGCGGCTACCCCCAGAACCGCGACCAGTGCCGCGAGCCGTCGCACGGCCCCCGGCCACGACCTTGTCTCCGCGCGTCCGATGGCGCGAGACCGCGCCGCGCGCAGAGCCCTCGGACCTGGGCTCGTACCCCCGCGTCCGGCCGCGGCGCGCCGCACTTCGTTCACAACCCGCGGACGAGGGCGTAGAGCTCGGCCACCCAGAAGACCAGCGGCAGCACCGCGGCGACGAAGGCGTACTCCAGCAGCTCCACCGCGCGGCGCATGGGCGGCGTCGCCGTCTGGTTCGGCACCACCATGCCGAGGACCAGCGCCGCGACCAGCAGCAGCATGGCAGCGCCGAAGACGACCAGCGGCTGCTCCATCTCGATCGCCATCCCGACCAGCATGGCGAGCGCGATGCCAGCCCCGCCCGCGATCAGCACCACCGCCTGCTCGGCACCGGCGTAGGTGCGGCTGCGGAAGGCCAGCACCACCGCGCAGACCAGCGCGAGCGCGATCCCCTGCCAGTACGGCGTCTCCGCCTCCGGATCGGCCGCCGCCAGCGCCCCGGCAACGGTGACCAGCGTGGTCGCGGTGACCAGCCCGGCCAGGTACATCCTTGCCCGCTCCGACTTGGCGCGCAGCACCTCCATGCTCGGCAGCGCGCGGTGGTCGTCCGGGTCGTCCTCGGTCGGGTCGATCGGGGTGCCCGGCGACGGCACCGGCGGCAGCGGCAGCTTGGCGAGCAGCATGGAGACCCGCGGCGCCAGCGAGAGCCCGCCGAGCGCGGCTGCGGCGAGCACCGCCCCGATCGCCCGCACCGGGTGCTCGGTGAGCAGCCCGACCAGGGCAGCGGGCGCCGTGAAGACCGCGAGCGTCGCCGCCCCGATGAACAGCCCGAGCCCGACCCCGGTGACCCGCCACGCCAGCACCGCGGTCGCCCCGAGCAGCACCGAGCCGAGCAGGATGTGCGCCCAGCCGTAGTGGTCGGGAACGTAGAGCATGCCCGCGCTGAAGGCGGGCGGCAGCGCGCAGCCCGCGAGCACCAGCGAGGCCGAGGTGTCGCTGTACATCCGGCTCAGCACCATGCCCGCCACCACCAGCAGGACCGCGACGACCAGCGCGATCGAGCCGCTCACCCAGACCGGCATGGCCTCCGGCGCGAGCAGCAGCCCGAGGCAGCCGACCAGCATGGTCAGCGCCGCGAGCACCGCGCCGGTGAGCCGGGCGCTGCGCGGGGTCCAGCCGCGGAAGTGGTTCGCGTCGGCGATCGCGACGTTGTACATGATGTCGTCGAAGAGCGGGGTCGGCGCGGTCTGCGAGGCGCTCTCCAGCATGAGCAGCTCGCCGTCGCGGACGCCGTGTTCGCCGAGGCTCAGCGAGTTGGAGAAGGGCGGGTGGCCGATCCGGGCCAGCACCCACTCGGCAGGCTCGAAGCGCTCGCCCTCGTTGTCGAACTCGTTGCTGCGGCTGTGCTGGGCGACCATGTCGACCACGCTCGGGATGACCAGCGCCACCGGGACATCCACCGGAATCGCCATGTCGACCTGGGTGTGCTTGGCCAGGATGGTGACCCGCGCGAGATCGGGCGCGCGCACGATGCCGCGCGAGGAGTCCTCGTCGATGTGTCCGAGCCGCGCGTGCGTCACGCTGTCCCCCAACTTCTTATCCACAGGTGTTTCCGCAGGCCATAGGCTGGGGAAGGCCCCCGGGCAGCAGCTTGCGAACCCACCCTCCGCCCAGCAGAATGCTGTGCGAACTGTACGACATGTCAGCCGTGGCCTCCATACCGAGGCTCTGCCGCGGCGGGCGAAGATGGGGGACGCAGTCGATGAGCACGGTCAGGTTCCAGCGGCGTGCCCGCCGCGAGATGCCACGAACGCCGGGCGGCGAGGTCACGCTGCAGCCGCCGCCCGAGATCCCCCGCGTCACACCGGGAAACCTGCTGCTCAAGCTGATGCCAGTGGTCATGGTGATCGGCATGGTCGGCATGATGGCGCTGCTCTTCACGCAGGGCGGCGGCATCGCGTCGAATCCGATGAGCCTGATGTTCCCGCTCATGATGCTGCTCTCGATGGCGGGCATGTTCGCCGGCCAGGGGGGTGGCAAGGGCCAGAAGGCGGCCGAGGCCAACGAGGACCGCAAGGACTACCTGCGCTACCTCGACCAGGTGCGCCGGGACGTGAACGACACCGCGGCGCAGCAGCGCTCCGCCGTGGAGTGGAGCCACCCGGAGCCCGAGCTGGTCTGGATGCTGGCAGGCACCAGCCGCATGTGGGAGCGGCGCGCGGGGGACAAGGACTTCTGCCACGCCAGGATCGGGCTCGGCGGGCAGCGGCTTGCCACCCGGCTGGTCGCGCCGGAGACCGGCCCGGTGGAGGAGCTGGAGCCGATCGCCGCGGTCTCGCTGCGCCGCTTCGTCCGGGCCCACTCCACCGTGCCCGACCTGCCCACCGCCATCGCGGTCAAGGGCTTCGCGACCATCGCGCTGGACGGCGACCGCGCCGAGGCCAGGGACATGACCCGCGCGATGCTGGTGCAGCTGGCCATGTTCCAGGCCCCGGACCAGGTGCTGATCGCCATCGTCGCGGGCCCGGACACCGCCCGCGAGTGGGAGTGGACCAAGTGGCTCCCGCATACCCAGCACCCGGACGCGCAGGACGGCATCGGCACCCAGCGGATGTTCTTCGGCTCGATCCGGGAGGCGACCGCTGGGCTCCAGCCGCTGCTCGCGAATCGGGTGCGGTATTCGCGCAACCAACCGGCCAATCCGAACATGGTGCACATCGTGCTCGTGGTCGACGGCGGCCTGCTCGAGGCCGAGGAGGAGCAGCTGCGCGAATCCGGGTACGAGGGCGTCACGCTCATCGACCTGTGCGGCTACGCGCCGCGGCTCGCGGTCTCCCGCGGCATCAAGATGATCGTGGAGAACGGCGAGTGCACCGGCCGCGGCGCCACCGGAAACCAGGAGCGCTTCGCCCTGATCGACCGGATCAGCGTGCAGCAGGCGCAGCAGGTCGCGCGCAGGCTGGCGCCGTACCGGGCCGCGACCCAGCGCAGCAGCGACGTCGAGGTGGACGACACCGAGGCCATCTCCACCTGGTCGCAGCTGATGAGCCTCGGCGACATCGGCGCCTTCAACCCGGAGCAGGCGTGGCGGCCGCGGTACGGCCGCGAGCGGCTGCGGGTGCCGTTCGGCATCGGCGCCGACGGGCTTCCGGTCGAACTGGACATCAAGGAGGCCGCGGAGAACGGCATGGGCCCGCACGGCCTCTGCATCGGCGCCACCGGCTCCGGCAAGTCCGAGTTCCTGCGCACGCTGGTGCTCAGCCTGCTCGCCACGCACTCGCCGGACCAGCTGAACCTGGTGCTCGTCGACTTCAAGGGCGGCGCCACCTTCCTCGGGCTGGACGGCGTCCCGCACGTCGCGGCCGTCATCACCAACCTGGAGGAGGAGGCCGACCTCGTCGACCGCATGAAGGACGCCCTCGCCGGTGAGATGAACCGCCGCCAGGAGGTGCTGCGCGCCGCGGGCAACTTCGTCAACGTCTCCGAGTACGAGAAGGCGCGGGCGGCCGGCGCCGACCTGGACCCGCTGCCCGCGCTCTTCGTCGTGCTCGACGAGTTCTCCGAGCTGCTCACCCAGCACCCGGACTTCGCCGAGCTCTTCGTGATGATCGGCCGCCTCGGCCGCTCGCTGCACGTGCACCTGCTGCTCGCCTCGCAGCGGCTGGAGGAGGGCAAGCTCAAGGGGCTGGAGAGCCACCTCTCCTACCGGATCGGGCTGAAGACCTTCTCCGCGAACGAGTCCCGCCAGGTGCTCGGCGTCCCGGACGCCTACAACCTGCCGAACAATCCAGGCGGCGGCTACCTCAAGGCCGACTCGGGCGAGATCCAGCGGTTCCAGGCCAGCTACGTCTCCGGCCCGTACGTCGGCGGCGGCCCGCAGCGCGAGGTCACCCAGGCGGGGGTCGCGGGCGGCGACATCGACGTCACCGCGCGGCAGTTCACCGCCGCGCACGTCGACTTCCGCCCGGTGGACCGGATCCCGCTCCCGGTGCGGCTGAACGCCGACCCGGAGCCGGGCGAGGAGGGCGATCGCCTCTCCGACCTGGAGATGCTGGTCTCCCGGATCAACGGCCACGGCAGGCCCGCGCACGAGATCTGGCTGCCGCCGCTGGACGAGGCGCCGACGCTCGACCAGCTGGTGCCGCGCTCGATCCTCACCGGCGAGTACTCGGCGGTGGCCTCGCTGCGCGCGCCGGTCGGCATCGTCGACCGCCCCTACGACCAGCGCCGCGACCCGTTCCTGATCGACCTCTCCGGCGCCCGCGGCAATGTCGCGGTGGTGGGCGGGCCGCAGTCGGGCAAGTCCACCGCGGTGCGCGCCATGATCATGGCGCTCGCGCTCACGCACACCGCCGAGCAGGTGCAGTTCTACTGCCTCGACTTCGGCGGCGGCACGCTCACCGGTCTGCAGGGGCTGCCGCACGTCGGCTCGGTCGCCGGCAGGCTGGACGTGGACAAGGTGCGGCGCACCGTCGCCGAGATGACCACCATCGTCCGGCACCGGGAGCTGCGCTTCCGGCAGCTCGGCATCGAGTCGATGGTCGAGTACCGGCGGCTGCGCGCGATGGACCCGGCCAGCAGCCCGGCCGCGGCCGGGGCGCACGACGACGCCTTCGGCGATGTCTTCCTCGTCATCGACGGCTTCGGCTCGGTCCGTCAGGATTTCGAGGCGCTGGAGCAGGTCGTGATGAACCTGGCCGGCCAGGGGCTCTCCTACGGCGTGCACGTGGTGGTCACGCTCTCCCGCTGGATGGAGGCGCGGCCCGCGCTCAAGGACCAGATCGGCACCCGCATCGAGCTGCGGCTCGGCGACCCGATGGACTCCGACTTCGGCCGCAAGCTGGCGGCGCTGGTACCGCAGGGCAGGCCGGGGCGCGGCATGACGCCGGAGGGGCTGCACATGCTCACCGCGCTGCCCCGGATCGACGGCCGCCCGGCCACCGACGACCTCGGCCCCGGCGTCGCCGCCGCGGTCGAGCAGATCGCGGCGCGCAACCCGGGCCGCCCCGCGCCGCGGGTGCGCATGCTGCCGGAGCGGTTCGACCGGGACGACCTGGTCCGCGCGCTGCCCGGCTGGCCGCGCACCCCGGACCAGCTCGGCACCAACCTGCGGGTTCCGATCGGGCTCAACGAGTCCGAGCTGGCGCCGGTCTTCCTCGACTTCGGCGAGCAGCCGCACTTCCTGGTCTTCGGCGACAGCGAGTGCGGCAAGACCAACCTGCTCCGGGTGATCTGCCAGGGCGTCGTCGAGTCGAACGCGCCGGTGCAGGCCAAGATCATCCTCGGCGACTACCGGCGCAGCATGCTCGGGCTGGTCGACGGTGAGCACCTGGCCGGCTACGCGCCGTCCGAGGCCATGCTCACCGGCATGTCCGGCGAGCTGGCCAAGATCCTGAAGAGCCGGATGCCGGGCGCGGACGTCACCCAGCAGCAGCTGCGCGACCGCTCCTGGTGGACCGGGCCGGAGCTGTTCCTCGTGGTGGACGACTACGACCTGGTCGTCACCTCGTCCGGCAGCCCGCTGGCGCCGATCGTCGAGTACCTGGCGCACGCCAAGGACATCGGCTTCCACCTGGTGCTCGCCCGCAGGGCCGGTGGCGCCTCGCGCTCGCTCTTCGAACCGGTGATCTCGCGGATGAAGGACGTCGGCACCACGGGGCTGATCATGAGCGGCAACCGGGACGAGGGCCAGCTCTTCGGCACCGTGCGCCCGAGCGCGCAGCCGCCCGGCCGCGGCACGCTCGTCGGCCGCTCCGGCACCGGGCTCTTCCAGGCCGCCTGGAGCCGGGACCGATGAGCCCGACGGTCGCACTGCACATCGACGGTGACGACCTGCACGCCGTCGTCGGCCCCGACCCGCGCGGCGCCGTGGAGTGGAACGTCACGCTGGACGGGCTGCCCGCCGCCGCGGGCAGCGCGGGCGGCCCGCTCGCCGACGAACTGCGCGGGGATGCCGCGCGGCGCGGCACCGCGCTGCCGATCGAGGCGGTCGCGGTGGCGCATCCGACGCAGTGGGGCGCCCCCGCGCTGACGCACGCGCTGCGCGGTCTGCTGCCCGGCGTCGCGGCCGACGTCGCCGCCGTGCCGACCGCGCATGTCGCCGCCGCGCACTACCTGCGCAGCCGGGCGCTCACCAGGGCCAGCGTGCTCGTCGTCGAGTTCACCGCGCTCTCCTGCACGGTCGCCGTCGTCGACTGCGACAGCGTCGAATCCACCGTGGTGGCCTGCGAACACGAGCCGACCCTCGGCGCGGGCGACCCCGCACCCGCCCCGGCCACCGCCGAGCGATTGGCCGAACTCGCCGACCGCGTGCTCGACGACCGTGCCCCGCACGCCGTGCTCGTGGTCGGCGATGCCGACCCGGAGGTGGGCGACCTGCTTCGGCAGCACCTGGCAACCCCCGCCTTCGTCCCCGAGGTGATCGCGCTCTCCGGCCGGGAGATCGCCAAGGCCGTGTGGTCCGACACCCGCCGGGCGACCCCCGGCCGCGCCGCTGCCCTTCCCGGCCGACAGGCGATGGACGTGCAGGCCACCATCGGCGCCAATCTCCTGGCCAGCAGGCGGCCGCCGAACCGCCGCTCCCCGCTGGTCATCGGCGCCGCAGTGGTTTTCGTCGCGCTGGCCGCCGCGGCCGCGATAGCGGGCGGCACCCTGCTGCGCACCCCCGCCGACGGCTCGGTCGCCGACAGCCCCGCCGTCCCCGGCGCCCCCCGCCCCGCGACCCAGCCCCCGAGCAGCACCGCCGAGGCGGGCCGGATCACCGTCACCGTCCCCGCGCAGTGGCGCCCAGCGGGCGCCGCCGACCCGGAACGGCTCGTGCTCACACCGGATTCCGCGGTGCGCGCCAGGATCACCGTCACCCAGTCCGTGCTCGCCGCGGGCGCCGGTGCCGACGACGTCGCACGTGACCTGCAATCGAAGATCTCTCGCGCCGAACCCGGCCGATTCGGTAACGTGCAACGAGACGTCGTGCTCGGTGACCGCCCTGGCCTCGCCTACGACGAGTTTCCGGGGGATGGGTCCGAAGTCAGGTGGCACGTCATCGTCGACCGCGGTGTCCAGGCGGGCATCGGGTGTCAGTACGGCAGGGGGAGGTGGGACACAGTTCGGACCGCATGCGAAGAAGTGGCGCGGTCACTGACCGTTCGTCCCTGACGGTATCGGAACCGGGGGGAGAACATGGGAACCGATGAGACGCGTACCGCGTCCAACACATATGTAGGGGATCGACCACCTCGCCCGGCGACGGTCAGGTCCAACTCGAGCGAGAGGTAATTCGGAATGTCCGACATTGTTGGTATTGATCAGGGCCGCGCCCGGCAGGCGACGAGCGAGGTCGAGACCGCCGTCAACGAGATGCGGGCCACCCTTCAGCGCGTCCAGACCACCGTCGATTCCGCGCGGGACGGCTGGCGCGGTACCGCGAACGGCTCCTTCGAGGCGGCCGCCGCCCGCTGGAGCGACGAGGGTCGTCGGCTGAACACCCTCCTCGACGAGATGACGGTCAAGCTCAACGAGGCCAACAGCCGCTACGGGCAGACGGAGGAGCAGTCCGGAGGCGACTTCGGCAGGCTCAGCGTCTGATCCCACCGCCGAACGCTCACTCACACAGGGGAGAACACTCGTGGATATCTACTACAACAAGCACAAGATCGAGACCACGATCGCCGAGCTGCAGCAGCAGCTGGGCGCGCTGCAGAACCAGGACCAGGGCATCAAGACGGCGACCGACAAGCTCGCCGGTGCCTGGGAGTCCGGCGCCGCCAGCACGTTCCAGGACGTCCAGCGGCGGTGGAACAACGAGTTCACCGACACCCAGGACGCGATGAACCAGCTGATCCGCGCCACCCAGGAGGCGCTGGCGGCCGCGATCGCGACCGATGGCCGGAACGCGAGCATGATCCAGGGCTGAGCCGACTCGTCGTGGTGGTGGGTGCCCGGGTGATCGTCAGCGGGCACCCACCGCAGTCTCATTTGATCCGGGATTTGAGAATCGGAATCAGCTTCGACAGCATGACCTTCTCCGAATCTGCTGACCAGTTCTGAATCGCGGTGACCAGCGCCGCATCATCGATCACGATGATGGTTGCCTTGAGCTGTGACAGGCTGGAAGGCAATCCCAGCAGCCCTCCGCCGCCGGCTTTGGGATCGGTGCGCACCACGATCAGGTAGCCCTGTGTGACGGTATTGCGCAGGTCGAATTCATCGGACCAGCCCAGTGCGCGGGGGGATTGTTCCGCATCATTTTTTGTATAGGCCGAGTTGTAGACCATTCCGATGCCGGACAGGAAATCGGCCTGCGGGCCGGGTGCCAGGTACATCGAGAGCCCGCTGCTGAGGTCGTCCGCCGTTTTGCCGGTGAAATTGATCAGAGCGACCGGCTTGCCTGCGAACGCCGGGTTCTGCTCCCGTGCCTGGGCGACGGATTCCGGTGCGGCGGCCGCGGTCGCGGACGAAGTGGGCGCTGCGACCGCCTGCTCACCGGCGCCGCCGTCTCGGTTCAGTGCCCACACGCCACCCGCCGCCACGGCGGCGACGATCAGCGCCGCGACGGTGCCTATCACCAGCCCCTTTCGTCGCTGAGGGGCAGAGGCCCGGACGGTGACGACGCTGGATTCGGTCGGTACCTCCCCGCGCGGATTCGTGGGAAATCCGTAGCTGGGTCCCACCGGTGCCTGGCGCCCCATCGGCGCACTGCTGCCGAGTCCGCGCAGCGCTGCCGCCGCGGCCTCGGCGAACTCACGCGAATTCGGGTAGCGCTCGGCCGGCTCCTTGGCCATCGCCCGTGCGAAAAGGTGGTCGATCGCGGCGGGCAACGCCGGGTTCACATCCGTCGCGCGCGGTGGCGGCTGATGGAGGTGCCCCATCATCACCAGCGCGGGCTGAGTTCCCGGGTACGGGTTCCGGCCGGTCAGCAGCTTGAAGAAGGAGCACGCCAGGCTGTACAGGTCGGCACGGTGATCCAGCGGCATCCCGGCCAGCTGCTCCGGCGCCGCGTAGGCGATCGTGGCAAGGAAGCTTCCGGTCTGGGTCAGCTCGTTCGTATCGTCGGTCGTCTTGGCTACCCCGAAATCGGTGAGCAGCACCCGCTCCTCGCCGTCCTCCGGAGTCGCGAGCAGGAAGTTGGCGGGCTTGATGTCGCGGTGCAGCAGCCCGCGGCGGTGTGCGTGATCCAGCCCCTTGCCCACCTCGGTCAGGATGTGCAGCGCACGCTGCGAACCGAGCCCGTGGCCGACCCGGGTCAGTTCGGCACCCGCGTCGGTGCCGTCCACGTACTGCATGGCGATCCACAGCTGCCCGGCTTCCTCGCCCCGGTTGTAGACCGACACGATATTCGGATGGTCGAGGCCGGCCGCGAGATTGGCTTCTCGTTCGAATCGGGCCCGGAATTCCCGGTCGGTGGAGAGGTCGGGGCTGAGCACCTTGAGGGCATCCGTTCGCGGCAGCGTCGGATGCTTCGCGAGGTATACCGTGCCCATGCCGCCTGCGCCGAGTACCCGCAGCACACGGTAGCCGCCGACAATCGTGCCCGCGTTGATCGGCATGTTCTGCGTTCTCCTTCTCCGGCCCGCTGGACGCCTAGTAGGTGTTTGCCAGCAGCGCGTACTGGGCGGCCGCGCGCTGGTGCACGTCGACCACCTGATCGCTCTCGACCGATGCCAGGTAGCGCTGGTACGGCACCGTGCAGCGGTAACGCAGCGTCACCGCCCGCTCCGTCGCCCTCGCCCCGCACTGCACCCCGGGCACATCCGGTGCGTCCAGGGGCACGGTGTAGTCGCCCCATTCGAGCACGGGCCGCCCGAGCGACTGCGCGGACTCGGCGCTGCCCGCCCGGAACATGAGGGTGGAGCCGGTCACCCCGGAGATGGCGAACTGATCGACGTAGGCCTTGTCGAGCACCTGGGCGCGCTCGTACTGCTTGCCCATCTGGGTCAGCATGCCGCGGCGTGTGAAGGAGGCCTGGGAGAGCAGCGACGGATCGCCGTCGGCCTCCGGGTTCAGCGTCCGGTTCAGGATCCCGTTCGGATCGTTCGGCAGCCGCAGCGCGTCTTCTCCGCTCAGCGGCGGCACACTGTCGAGCAGCCTGGCCTGGTTCTCCAGTCCGCGCCTGGCCAGGTCGGCCAGCAGCCCGAGCTCGGGCTTCGGCGTCGCCGCCAGGACGACGACCACGTACGCCCCGCGCGCGAGCGTCGCCGCCAGCGTCGGGACTCCCGGCCGCCAGTGCGCGTGCGCCGCCGGAATGTTCGGGACGCTGACCTTCTGATTCTGGTCGGCGGCCACCGCGAAGTCCGTCTGATCGATCTCGGCGGCGGTGCGCTCGGCGGTCGCCGCATCGGGGAACTGGAGCACCGTGATGCCCATCCTGGTGGATTCCGGGTTGCTGACACCACGCAGCTCGGCGTCGCTGACCACGATGCTGTACCCGACGAGCAGCTTGTTCCGCTCGGTGACCGGGCCGTTCACGTCGGCCAGCACATCCTCGACATCCTGCCGATCGAGGATCGGTTCCTTGCCACCCGAATAGCGGAAAGTGGCGTCGATCTCGTTGCCGAGCACCATGGTGTCGGCGAGCCGCATGGCGGCGAGGCGCTTCGCCCCGAACAGCGAGTGGTCATAGGCGAAGCGGTACTCCAGCGGCGTCGTCGAGTAGGTCCCGACATCGAGCGCGCGGACATCGATCTCCGCGGGCGCCGGTGTGCCGTCGACCCTGCCGCACCCCGCGACCAGGGTGATCGCACCCAGCAGGAGGGCGAGCACCCGGCGCCTGCGTCGAACGGTCATCGGTTCCTTCCCCCTCACTTCGACCTCGCCAGGATCGCGTACTGCGCGGATATGCGCTGGTGCACATCCTGCAACTGACTCGCGGTGACCTCGGCGGTATACCGCTCGAAGGTCACTCCGCAGTAATAGACGGAGCCGCCCCCGGGAACGAGGTATTGCATGCACCGGGCGAAGGGAAGGTTCGGCGGCGCCGGAGCGGGGCGGTACAGCTTCCTGACCTTCGTGCGCTGCGCAAGCAGCTGCTCGGCGGCGACGGCATCGCGGGTGCGGTAGACGTAGGCGCCCTTCCACCCCACGGTGTCGACGCCCGCCTGTTCGAACATCGCGCTGTCGGACTCCGGATCGAGGCTGATCTGCAGTCCGCCGTTGCGGTCGAAGACACCGGGAATGCCGAACTGGGCCGGGTCGTCGACGGTGTTCAGCGTCCGGGAGAGCACCCGTTCCGGATCGACGTCGAGTTTCATCAGTTCATCTGCCGGGGTCGGCTCGAAACTCTCCAGCGCGGGCCGCACGGCCTCGATGCTCTGTGCCACCCTGGTGCGGAGTCTCTCCGCGTCGGTGGTCTCCAGCTGCTGCATCACATTGTCCCGGACCTCGGTGAGCAAGAGGAAGCGGCCGACCGGGTAGAAGGAGTTGATCCACCCGTTGGTGCCGCTCAGCAGGTGGGCCCGTGCCTCCGGGTGCCCAGGGATCTCCTGCGGCACGGCCTTCTCGGCAAGGAAGGTGCGCTCCACATCGGTGAAGACGGTGGCCGCGTTCACCGCGTCCTGCTCGGTCTCGAAGAGCAGCGCGACATTGTCGAGTTCCCAGGACAGGTTCTTCACGGGGTCCGAACGCCCGGCGGTGACGAAGCCGGTGATGAAGCCGCTGACCCGGGATTCCAGGTCCGTGCCGCTCCCGCTGACCCGATTGGCGACCGCAGCCGAGCTCAGGGTGGTGAACATCCGCACCGAGGCGATCTTCAGCGGGGCGTACTTCAGCGCCGGGTCGATCTCCATCGGCAGCGGCAGGTGATTGCCGAGCCGCATCGCCTCCACGACCCGCGCCATGTCCAGATTGGTCGGCTTGTCGTAGATCCGCGGCTCCGCTGTCAGATTGCCGATGTCCAGGGAAGCGAGGTCGACATCGGGTCGGTGCGGCGTCGCGGAATCCCCCGTACCGCACGCGGCGGTCAGCAGCACGACCGCGGCCAGGAGGGCCGCGCACAGCCCTCGGCGTCTGTTGAGCATCTGTCCCCTCCGTCGCGGGCGCGGCCGCGGGAGCACCCGCGGCGGCCGGCGTGTGCCCGCGAGTCCTCCACTCGCGGGGCGAATACCCGAGAGAACATAGCACCCGGTCCGGACCGGGGGCCGGGTGTGAAGCGGGGGCTAGAGGCTGTTGGCGAGCAGGGCGTACTGCGCGGCGACTTTCTGCCTGACGTCGGGTTCCAGGTCGCTGCTGACCACGGCGACGTAGCGCTTGTAGCTGACGAAGCAGCTGAAGGCGTACTCGGTCTCCTTGTTGCCCGCGGCGTTGAGCTGGAGGCACTTGGCGCCGGGGACGTCGTTGGGGGCGCCGATCGGGTCGTACTCGGCGCCCGCGCTGTCGATCAGGCCGGTCATGAAGGTGCGGGCGGCGTCGGCGTCGCGGAGGCGGTGCAGCAGGGTGTTGTCGACGACGGCGCTGCTGTCCAGCCCGGTCTCCTGGATCAGCTGCTGCCTGGCGGCCTGGTCGTCGGCGGCCTGCAGCATCCGGCCGGGGCCGTAGACGGCGAAGCGCTGCGGGTCGGGGGTGCGGTCGGCGCGGCTCTCCACCACGACGCGGGCGAGCATCCCCTCCGGGTCGACCGGCAGGTCGTCGAGCTCGGCGGTCGGGGTCGGCGCGAAGCTGTCCAGTACCGGGACCTCGGCGGCAAGGGTCTGGTCCACCCAGCTCACCAGGTCGGCGCTGTCGGCCTTGGGGCGCTGCACGTAGAGCGAGATCACGAACTCCCCGCGCGCGAGGAAGGCGCCGATGCTGGCGACGCCGGGGCGCCAGTGCAGGTAGGCGTCGGAGAACTTGGTGGAGGAGAGCTTCTGGTTCTCCGGGGCGACCTTGATGTCCGCGTCCTCCAGCTCCTTGGCGGCGGCCGCCGCGGCGCCCTGGTCGGGAAAGCGGAGCACGACGGTGGTGACCGCGGTGGCGTCGCTGACCGGGAGGGTCTCGCCCTTGGGGTCGGCGCGGTCGGCGCCCGCGGCGACGTAGCCGGTCAGGAACTTGCGGTTCTCCAGCACGGGGCGCGAGACGTCGGCGAGCAGCCCGATGGTGTCGTCGACGGTGGTCAGCACCGAGCTGGTGCGGCCGTGCGAGAGCGAGGGGTCGATATCGATGGACGGGACGACGGCGTCGGCCATCCGGATGCCCTCCAGCACGGCGCCGTGGCCCGCCGGGCTCACGTCGTAGGAGTGCCGGTCCACCTCGTACTTGCCGACCTCCAGCTTCCGCACGTCCGGCTCCCCGGCGACCGGGACGCCGGGAATGCTGCAACCGGCCAGCAACCCCGCGACGGTCATCGTGGAAAGGCAGAGCGCGATGCGCGACATCCGAACCATCACAGGCCCCTCGATCCTCGGCGATGTGGATATGAAGTTACCGGAACCGGACGCCCGCGGAGGGGCGAAGCGACGGCGGGCAGCGGGACGCCGTAACCCGCGGTGCCATAGGCTTGATCGCGTGCTGACGACTCCGCGTTCACGCCGCAGCGGCGGTTTGTGCTGTGAATGTGGACACCGCCGCGGGGGCCGGTCCCGATGAGGGATCGCCAGGTCGAGGTCGTCCCCGGGCAGCACGCCGTCGCCCGGGTCGCGGGGGCGGTGGTCGTGGTCCGGCATCGCGGCCCGACCAGGCCGACGCCGGATTCGCCGACCGCGGCCGCGGTGGAGTCGCTGGCCGAATTGGTCAGGGATGCCTTCGAGCGGGAGGGCGGGGCGGGCGCGACGATCGCCCGCGAGGCCACCCGCTGGCTCATGAAGCACGCCGAGCAGATCAGCCCAGGGCAGCCGGTCGACTTCGGGATCCTCTCGGCGGGTGAGAACGGCGGGGTCGCGGTGTTCCTGCACGGCGCGGTCACGGCGGTGCTCGCCGGTGAGAACGGCGCCGAACACCTGCGCGGCAGCGACGCCGCGTTCACGGTGGACCGGGTGGCTCCGGTGCCCGCCCGCGCGGTCGCGCTCTTCGTCGACGACCGCGACGGCCGGATCCCGGAGTTGCCCGCTGCCCGCGGCATCGGCTGGCTGGTCGAGGGGATCGCGCAGGGCAGCGGGGCGATCCTGTGGTCGGAGACCGCGCGCGCCGGGAGCAGCCCGCAACCGGAGCCGAGCGGCGCGCACCGCAGGGCGGAGCCGCCGCCGATCCCGACCGCGCGGATCGAGCGCGCCCCGCGCCCCGAGCGGACCGAGCCGCCGCACCCCGCCGAGCGGGACGAGGCCGAGGCCGCCGCCACCGCGCTGCTCGACCAGGTCGAGGCCACCGACGCGCTGCCGGCGGCCGCCCGCCCCGCCGCCACCCTGCCGCCGGACCCGCACCGGGCGCCCACCCAGCACGGCACCGGCCCGGCGCCGCCGCCCGATCCCGACCTGCAGCGCAGGCTGGAGGCGACCGCGCGGGCCGCCCCGCTCAACGTCAAGGTCATGGGGTTCAAGTGCGCACGGGCGCACCCCACCGACCCGCGCTCGGCGTTCTGCACCGTCTGCGGCATGCCGGTGGACCAGACGCAGCCGCTGATCGAGGTGATCCGCCCCCCGCTCGGTCTCCTGCTGCTCGACGACGGCATGACCTACCTGCTCGCCGCCGACGCGGTGATCGGCCGCGACCCGGACCACTCCGAGTCGGTGAGCCGCGGGATGGTGCCGCTCCAGGTGGAGGACACCTCGGGCGGCATGTCCAGGGCGCACGCCGAGATCCGCCTGCTGAACTGGGACGTCGCCGTCCTCGACCTCGGCTCCACCAACGGAACCCGCACCCGCATGCCCGGCTACCGCGACTGGCTCCGCCTGGCCCCCCACCAGCCGATGCTCCTGGTCCCCGGCGCCGAAGTCATGATCGGCAACCGAGTACTCCGCTTCGAACCCGCCGCCCCCCCGCCCTTCGGCGGCTGAGTCTCCTCGAGGGGACGAGCAATTCAGCTGTAGCGGGCCAGGCAGGTGCTTTCGCCGCCGAGTACTCCGGCTCGGAAGGCGTCCACGCGGGCGAAGCCGCTGGGGACCGTTTTGCCCTCGACATCGCTGGCCGCGAGACCGTCGGTGAGCAGGCCGGAGACCGCCTCGTCCAGGTCGCCCGCGGCGAGCCGGATGTCGCCCTGGTTGGCGGGGCGCCCGGATTCCGCGAGCTTGCCGGTGACCACCCCGGAGAGGCAGGCCGCGCGCAGCCCGGTCTTGGCGCCGACCAGGTCCTGGTCGTTGCTGTGCTGCACCGCGAGCGCGTAGCGGGAGATGAAGACGACGTAGCCGTTGTAGTCGCCGGTCACCTTGAGCGGAAGCGGGTCGTCCAGGTCGCCGACGGCGCCGCGCTCGGAGAGCTTGGGGATGTCGGTGGCGATCAGGTTGCTGGTGGGGCAGTAGGAGACCGGCTCGGTGGTGGCGCCGTCACTGCACTCGATCTGCGCGCCGCCGTAGTTGTAGTGCGGCCGGTCGTCGAGCGGCAGGATCGCGGCCAGCGCCTTGCTCAGCTCGATCAGCGATTCCTTGGTGATGTCGAATTCACCGGTCTGGCCCTGGAAGCTGGTCGGCAGGTCGCCGCGGCGCTGGTTGATCTCCTCCTCGTCGATGCCGCGGCAGGCGCGCGGGCCGTCGGTGAAGCCGATCTGCACCGCGGTGACCCGTTCGAAGGCGGAGCCGTGCACGCTCTCCGGGTCGTCCGGGTCGGAGTCGCGGATGGCGACGGTGGCGGCGAGCACCGAGTTCAGCCCGTCCGAGGTGTTGATCGTGAAGTGCGCCGACTTGCCCTCGGCGACGTGCCGCATGAAGGCGCCGGCGAAGCAGTCGGCCTGCTGCTCCTTGACGATCACCGGGTCCCGGCTGGTGACGATCTTGGCCATGTTCTGGATGGCGTGGCCGTACTCGTGCGCCAGCACCATGACCACCGACATCTGCCCGAAGGTCTCGGCCATGGTCGGCAGCAGCACCTCCCGGTCCCAGCCGATGGAGTTGTCCAGCCGGCAGTAGGCGGCGTTCACCAGGCGGTAGGTGGTGTCCTCGCAGAACTCCGGCGCCTCGCCGCGCGGCGCTTTCGCGCTCCACGAGAGCAGCTTCTCGACCGGCTGGAACTCGCCGTCGAATTCGGTGCGGTACACCTGCCGCCAGTAGGACTGGATGTCGTCGACGGCGTTCAGCGCGAGCCGGTCGATCTCGCCGCCGTCGCTGCCGGTCGCGGTGAGGTCGGTGGCGGGGGCGCCGGGGCGGGGGCCGCTCGGCCCGCTGGTGGTCGGCAGCCCGGCGACCTTGAACGGGTCGTCGTAGATGGAGACGGCCCGGCCGTCGACCATGCGGGTGCATCCGGCGAGCAGCAGCGCGAAACACAGGGCGGCCACGGCGGCGGTGGTCGCTCGACGATTCGGCAAGGCAGGATCCCCCTCGGTCGGCCGTTCTGAGTTCCCCGCGGTCGGTCACCGGAGCGGGACAAAAGGCGCGTCGGGGGCCCTTCCGCTGTCCGGGTGATGGCATAGTATCCGCTGCATGTCTTCACCGGGGGCGCAGTCCATCACCGTGCGCCATGAGGGAACCGAACGCGTCTTCGAGCCGAGCCACAAGGTCACCCTCGGCCGGGCGCCGGAGGTCACGCTGTTCGTGGACAGCCCGCTCGTCTCCCGGGTGCACGCGACGCTGACCTGGCAGGGCGGTTCCTGGGTGCTCGCCGACAACGGCAGCACGAACGGCGTTTTCGTGGACGCGCGGCGGTTGAGCAGGCCGGTCCCGATCGATCGGGCCACCCAGGTCCGGCTCGGCGACGCGATCAGCGGGCCGCTGCTGCACCTCATCCCGGCCGGCGCGCCGAGGCAGACCGGCGCGACCCCGGTGGCGCGGCCGCAGTCGGCGCCGCAGTGGCCGCAGCAACAGCAGCAGCGCCCGCCGTTCCCGCAGCAGCAGCCCCCGCCGCCGCAGCGCCCGCAGTCGGGTCCGTTCCAGCAGCCGTCGGCGGCCCAGCCGCAGATCAACGTCAATATGACGACGCGGGCGGATTCCTCGTCGCTGCCGCCGGTCCGGGCCCGGCCGTCCACCGCGCCGATCGCGCGCGCGGACCGGCTTCCCCCCGGCGGGCTGACCATCGGCCGCACCTCGGACAACCAGATCGTGGTCAACGACCCGCTGGCCTCGCGCAGGCACGCGCGGCTGGTCTCCGCCTCGGAGGGGCTGACCATCGAGGACCTCGGCTCCTCGAACGGCACCTTCGTCAACGGCGGCAGGCAGCAGCGCGTGGTGCTGCGCGAGCGCGACGTCGTCACCATCGGCAATATCGACTTCGAGGTGCAGCAGGGCGCGCTGGTGCACCGGCAGAAGCCGGTGGCCGAGCAGGGGCTGCACGTGCACGGCGTCGGCTTCACGGTGGAGAACAACAAGCAGCTGCTCGTCGACGTGAACCTGCAGGCGGGCAGCGGCACGCTGACCGCGCTGATCGGGCCGTCCGGCGCGGGCAAGTCCACGCTCTCCAAGCTGATCGCCGGCAGTACCAGGCCGTCCGGTGGCGTGGTCACCTTCGAGGGCCGCAACCTGCACGCGGAGTACGAGGCGCTGCGCTCCCGGATCGGCATGGTGCCGCAGGACGACGTGCTGCACCGGCAGCTCACCGTGCGGCAGGCGCTCGGCTACGCCGCCGAGCTGCGGCTGCCGTCGGACACCACCAAGGCCGACCGGCAGCAGGTGATCGACGGCGTGCTCGGCGAGCTCTCGCTCACCCGCCACGCCCACCCCCGGGTCCACCGGGTCTCCCGCGGCCAGCCCAAACCCGCCTCCAGGCACGTAAAAACAACAGAACCGGCCCAACCAG